>DATKYL010000406.1:0-3544 GCA_035528515.1 Acidobacteriota bacterium
AGACCGGGAGACGCCGTCTCGCAGCCCTGCTCACGCCGACCGCTATCCGATACGATTCCCGACAACTCGACCTACTTAGCGCCCGCACACTCAGCTCTGGGACGAATCGACCCGGGACGCCTTCAACCTCGCCTCTGCCGCGATGTGTGATACTGCCTCGATCGCGGCATCCATGTCGTGAATGGTATTGAATGGACCTACGGCAAAACGCACGCTCCCCTGCAACGGCATGGTCCCCATCTGCTCATGGACCAAGGGTGCGCAATGCAGGCCGGCCCGCGTCGCGATGTGGTAGTGGGTGTCGAGAATGCTGCCGACGCGGGGCGCACTCATCCCATCGATGTTGATGCTGACCACCGGAGTGTGGTCATCGAGGTCTTCGCAATGGTAGATGATGACGCCGTCAACCTGCCGGAAACCGTCCACCAACCTTCGGGTCAGTGCCATTTCATGCGCGTGCACCCGGCTCGCGCCACCTGTCTCCTCCAACCATTGGAGTCCCGCCCACAGCGACGCGATGCCGAGCAGGTTCGGCGTGCCATACTCCAGACGGTAGGGGTACTCCTCTAAATGATAGGGATCTTCCGAACGGATCCCCGTGCCACCGCTCCTTGTAATGCGGATGTCGACGCGCTTGCGCACGTACAAGCCCCCGATGCCGGTGCTGCCCATCAGCGACTTGTGTCCCGTAAACGCCAGCACGTCAATGTTCATCTCTTTCATATCGATCGGAATCACGCCCGCTGTCTGGGAGGAGTCGATCGCGAAGAGAACACCGTGCTCCTTGCAGACGCGCCCGATTTCCCCGACCGGCTGCACCGTGCCGAGAACATTGGATGCGTGATTGACGATCACCAGTTTCGTATTGGCCCGGATCGCGCTCCTGATATCGTCAGGCTCCACAAAACCCCGACCGCCAAACGGCACAAAGGTCGCCTGCACACCCGCGTCACGGACAAGATGATTGATGGGCCGGATGACGGAGTTGTGCTCCAGAGCGGTGGCAACGACATGATCGCCGGGGGACAGCAGGCCTTGGATGATGAGATTGAGCGCGTCGGTCGCGTTCGCTGAGAAACAGAGCCGCTCCGGAGCGTCCTCGTCACCGCCGAAGAACGCGGTGAGCCCGCGCCGTACATTTTCGATGATGCCGGCGGCCTCGTTCGCCTTCGCCGAATCGCTCCGCCCCGGCGTCACACCGCAACGCCGGTAGAAATCCAACATGAAGGCGTAAACCTGGTCCGGCTTAGGCCAGGATGTTGTCGCATTATCGAGATATATCAGGCCATTGGCTGTTGACGTCATGAAGCGATCCTCCTATGACGCGTGCGTTGGGGGCCGAGATCACGCTCCGGACGCTAATCCGTTCGGTTGATCCACCCGGTCCGCACGTCGTCGGCACTGTCGAATTCAGGTACGTAGGGCTTGATATCCAGCAAAGGGGTGCCGTCGACCATGTCGACGCTGCTCACCACCAGCGTGTTGCGCGAGCTTTCCTCTGGTCGAACCACCGGAAACCCCATCGGATTGGGTCACATCGTACACTACGTCGCGAACAGTCCGCGGGTGTTGCTTTCGCCGTACGGATCCGCGAGGACCTCGAATCCCGACGACAATGGAATTCATATAACAGAATGACGTGGGAGAATCCACCAAGATCGATAAGGCCGGTCGTATACTCGGGGTAGACCTCAACCGTCCCCGGGCGCACAGGTCAAACGATGTGCCCAATTGTGGCGGCGATCCCGCTAATTGACACTGGGCGACCGAGACCGGTCAGCCTTGTGCCACGGCGATATGGTGTCGTAGTCGTGGCGGAGCCGGTCAACTTGGCGTCCCGCAACCGGCGAGATTGAATCGACAAGGAATGGACATGGTTTGCAGGACGATGCCGGGTGACCCACCAGACATGCCCGATTGCCGGACCGATGAACTCCATGCCTTCAGAACCAGCATCCAGGACATCGTCCTGAACAACATCACCGAGACCGTAGTATGCGTGATACGGGGTCCGAGCCTGTCACCCACCGTCGGATCCACAGAGAGACGAGCTTAGAATGAGAGCTGCAGCCCGGTCAGAGCGACAGGAGAGAGGGGCCGGCGGTCGATTCTCCGGCTCTATGAAATGACACCACGCTGCGCCGGCCCGGGTTCCTTGCCACGTCGAAACGTGGCCCGCGGCCCTGCCGGCAGATGACTCCGCTCATGACGCCTTCCGAGGCGAGCCTGACGGGGACAAGCACCCGGCGCTTAGAGACTCATGAGCGCAGTCTTCCACGTAACGCCAAAGTAGACCGTATGAGAGTAATCCGGATGAAACCCGCGGCCGTCTTTGAGAAAAATCGTCGGCAGGTAGTTCGCGTCCAGGTGCAGACTTGAACCGATACGTCGCTGGACGCTCAGTGAGAGTCCGAGTGACTGGCCATCGACATCATACTCCTCAATCCGCGAGACATCTCTATTGCAGTATCCCCCGCTAATGATTGTGCGACGGGCTGCAGAATACAGCCAGTGCAGGCCGCCGCCGACTGAGAATCGGGAGAGGTTGCGATTGTACTGGGCCTGGAACAGTATTTCCCCAACTCCTTCGCTGACACAGACTGGATCATACACTACCGGGAACGGCAGGATGAAGGTCGTCGCGACACCAAACTTCGCCGAATAGAAGTAGTCGTCGGCAGGGTAATACTCGAGCCCGACCAACAGACCCAGAAAACCGAACTGGTTGACGTGCTTCCGTGAATGGAGATAATAGAACCAGTTCCCCTCGGGAATGGTCAGGCTCAGTATGAGCTTGTTGGTGTACGAAACCGGCCTCGTTTTCCGAGAATAGCGGGAGAGGATCGTGGCACGGCTTGCCGCAATCGCTGAGTCGCCGCGGATGACACGCCCACCGAGGCTGCCTGACAGGTCGATACTCAGATGGCCCGGGTCGAATCGATGGGCACGCCCATCAGCAAGATCGACAATTACTCCCGGGATGCTCCACGACAGGATGTTGGCGTACAGCCATTTCGATGTCCGCCTTCGCAGATACATACCTGCCGATTCGTAGCCCGGCTTTCGGATCGAAACGAAGTACCTCTTTCGTCTCTCGAGTTTCAAGGAGCACGGCGATTGACAGCTTATGCTGTCCGTACCCGCAGCATCGTACGCCGTGACGACCGCGCTTGGCGGTGTGGTTTCGAAAGCGACGTCCTGACTCCCGCCATTCATGATCGAAGCGCAGCCGGAGAAGAGTCCGGCCGCCAGGGCCGCGGTGAGCAGGATTGGCAAGAATGTCCGATGCGTTGTCCGGGTCATTGCCACCTCCCCCTATCCCGTGATAGAACGAGCCTCAGTTGCGCAATCGGATTCAAAGATACCGCACCCTATCTACCCGCGGGATGGCAGAATATTCCGTGCGCTGTGCCACAAGGTCGGTGATGTAGTATACTTAAACCGCCATGCCCGACACCGTCCTCGCCATCGACATCGGTAATACCACCACCCAGGTGGGGGCCTTCACCAACGGCCAACTCGTGTTCTCATTCCGGCTGGCATC
>DATKYL010000407.1:0-3922 GCA_035528515.1 Acidobacteriota bacterium
ACAAAGTCCGCTCTCTGACAATGGTCGGCCAAAGGCGCATGGCGGTCTTCTCGGACACCGAACCGGTGGACAAGATCCGGGTATATGACAAGGGCGTGGATTTCTCGCTGGACTATCAGACCTATGCGGAATACCTGACACTGCGCCACGGGGAGGTACACATTCCGGCCATCGACAACGCGCAGCCGCTCACTTTGGAGTGTCACCACTTCATCGACCGCGTTCGTGACCGCCAGAGGCCGCGCTCTGACGGACGTGACGGCCTCCTGGTGCTGCGCGCCCTGGCCGCGGCCCAGGAGTCGCTGGAAAACGGTGGCCACCCGGTCGACATCCCCGCGGCGGCTATGGAGATGCAACGATGAGCATAATGATCGATCCAACCGCCCACGTCGGCGCGAATACGCGCTGGGGCGAGTTCTGTGTTGTCGGTGCGAATGTTGACGTCGGGCCCGACTGCGAAATCGGCCACCACGTTGTCCTCGCGCCCGGCACCGTGATCGGCGCCGGCGTGCGCATTGACGACGGGGCCGTCATCGGCAAGAAACCCATGCGCGCCGCCAACACGGCCGTGACCAAAGAGCAGGACCTGCCCCCGGCGCGCGTCGGGGACGGGGCTATCATCGGCACGCACGTCGTGATCTACCGCGGCGCGGTCTTGGGTGCGCGTGTACTGGTCGCCGATCTGGCGACGGTGCGCGAGAACGTCACGATCGGCGACTTCACCATCGTCGGCCGCGGGGTGGCCATCGAGAACTTCTGTACGATCGGACGCTACTGCAAGCTCGAGACCAACGTGTACATCACGGCCTACTCGAAACTGGGAGATCGCGTTTTCGTCGCCCCCGGAGCCCTGACCTCCAACGACAATTTCATCGGCCGCACGGAGGAGAGGTTCAAGCACTTCAAGGGTGTGACCGTCGGACGCGGTGCACGCATCGGCGTCGGAGCGGTGATTCTTCCCGGGAAGACGGTCGCTGATGACGCCCTCGTGGCGGCCGGTGCGGTTCTGACCGGGGATGCACCCGCCAGAATGATCGTCGCCGGTGTGCCGGCTAAGCCGTTTCGGGAGGTCCCGCCCGAGCAGCTGCTCGACGCTCAGATCTGGCCGGATGTTAAGGACGCGCGCGGACCGGAATAGGGACAGACTCAAACACCCGGCGCACGGAACACAGACGCCTGCGGCACCGCCGCGGCGTCCAAGTAAGAAGAGTATTCACGCGAATTGGAGACCGCTATGCCTGTACCTATTGTCAACCTGGCACGACAGCACGAACCGCTCACGGCCGAGTTGCAGGCAGCCGTGGGACGCGTCTTTGCGCATTCAGGATTCATTCTTGGACGGGAAGTGGCCGATTTCGAAGCGGCCGTGGCACGGGAGTGCGGCGTCACCGACGCCATCGGTGTCGCCTCAGGATCGGATGCGCTGCTTCTGGCCCTGCACGCGCTGGGAATCGGTCCCGGTGACGAGGTGATCGTGCCGACGTTCACCTTCTTCTCAACGGCGAGCGCGGTGAGCCGTCTGGGGGCGACGCCCGTCTTCTGTGACATCTGCACCGACACCTATAACATCGATCCCGTCGATACCGCCGCGCGGATAACGGCCCGAACGCGCGCAATCCTCGTCGTGCATCTATACGGCCAGATGGCCGACATGACGGCGATCATGGATCTGGCCTATACGCACGGACTGCCCGTCATCGAGGATGCCGCCCAGGCGATCGGCGCCAGTCTTGCCGGTGCGCCCGCCGGCAGCTGCGGCGACGCCGGCTGCATATCATTCTTCCCGACCAAGAACCTGGGGGCCGCCGGTGACGGCGGGATGGTGGTCACGAGCGATCCCGTTCTGGCCGACATGGTGCAACTGCTGCGCGGCCACGGCGCGCGTCCCAAGTACTTCAACCGCATCGTGGGCTACAACTCGCGTCTCGACGCGCTGCAGGCCGCGATCCTGGGTGTCAAGCTGCCGCACGCTGCCGAATGGAGCCGCCGCCGCCGTGCAAACGCCGATGTCTACGATCGCGAACTGGCGGGCGTGGGCGATCTGGTGATCCCGGCGCGCACGCCGGACGCGTACCACATCTTCCATCAGTACACGCTGGCCACCGGAAAGCGGGATGCCCTGCTGGGTCACCTGCGCCAGGCCGGAATCGGCACCGAAGTTTACTACCCCCAGACGTTGCACCTGCAGGAGTGCTATTCCTACCTGCATGGAAAACGCGGCGACTGCCCGGTGGCCGAACGGGCGGCGGGTCAAGTTCTCTCGATCCCGGTCTTCGCGGAGATGACCGAAGATGAACAGGCCGAAGTGATCGACGCCATTAAGGCCTTCTTCCGGTAAGTCCGACGTCGGCGCCGCGCAATCCGCGGTTCAGGGGCACTCATTCAGTGGGACGTATACGCAGGGGGAAGCAACGTCCGGTCGTGGTGACCGTTTTCGGCACCCGCCCGCAGTTTATCAAGCTCTCCGGTCTCTGGCAGCTTTTTGAGGAGCGGTTCCGCTCTATTCTCGTCGATTCGGGTCAGCATTACGATTACGAACTGGCCGGCTCGTTCCATGACGTGACGGGTCTGCGAACGCCCGATTACCATCTGGGTATCGGTTCGTGCGCCCCGGCGGCTCAGATCGGTCGCATTGCCGATCGGCTCGATACGCTGCTGGGACGCCTGAGACCGGACGCGGTCGTCGTGTTCGGCGATACCAGCACCACGGCGGGTGGAGCGGTTGCCGCCGCCTTTCGCAACATCCCGCTGGCCCACGTCGAGGCCGGACTGCGCTCGTACGATCCCCGCGCCGCCGAAGAGAAGAACCGCGTCATCGCCGATCATCTGGCCCGCTGGCTGTTCGTCCCGACCGAATCCGCGGCGGCGAATCTGCGACGCGAGGGGATCACCCGCGGGATCGTGGGCGTCGGAGACGTCCTGCACGAGAACTGGCGGCGGTGGCGCCGAGAGATATCCGTCGATGCGATGGCGGCACGATATAATCTCGCGCCCGGCAACTACTACTTTGTGACCTGTCATCGGGCGGAGACAGTCGATGACCCGAACCGGCTGAGGCAGGTGGCCCGTATCCTCCGCGCGCTCGATCGCCCAACTGTTTTCGCCGCACACCCGCGGGCGCGCAAGAGCCTCAGCGCACTTGGCCTGTGGGGACGTCTGAAGCAGAGTCGCCACCTGCGGCTCACGCCGCCGTTGCCGTACCCGGAGTCGTTGGCCCTGACGAGCGGTGCGCATACGGTCCTCACCGATTCCGGGGGTGTGCAGCGCGAAGCGGCTTGGTTCGGTACGCCCTGTCTCGTGCTCCGTGACCGTACCGAGTGGACCGAACTCGTCGCCTGCGGGGCGATACGGGTGACCGACCTGGATGCGGCCGTCATCGAGCGGAACCTTCGGCGGCGGCGTTTCCGTATGCGTCCCGTTGCCGATCGCTTCCACAATTCCCGTTATCCTTCCCGACGGATCGTCAACCGGCTGGCACGCGACCTGGTGACCGGTTGAGCACTCCCCCACGCCGCCAGCCACAACGGATTCCCGAGCCATGAGTGGACCATCGATCCGACGTGCAGGATTGACCGTGGTCCTGTTTACGGTCGGTGGGAAAGTCCTCGGTCTCGTGCGCGAAATGGTGGTGGCGGCGACGTACGGGACGTCTCACGTCGTCGACGTTTACCTCGCGGGAATTACCGTTCCCACCGTGATCGGGACGATCCTCTCGCAGGCCTTGCCGAATGCTTTCGTGCCGATCTTCTCCGGTGACGCACAGATGCGGCACCGGGGGAAGGCATACGCCTGGGTCTTGCTGGGGTGTCTCGGAGTCGTCTCGGTTGTTCTCTGGTTTCTCGCGATCCCCGTTTCGGCGATGACGAGCAGCGGCTTCGCACCGGCGCAACGAGCAGCGGCCGTCGTCATCGTGCGAATCGCA
>DATKYL010000408.1:0-10485 GCA_035528515.1 Acidobacteriota bacterium
ATCTTCTCGTAGAACTCGATCGCCCGGTCCAGGGAATCCGCGCGCCGGTAACCGTCGGCGATATAGTACAGCGCCTCCGGCACGAGCGGCGATTCCGGAAAGCGGTCGATCACTTCCTGCAGCATGATCCGTGAAGCCCGGTAGCGGCCCATCCGGTGATAGAGCTTGCCCGCCTTGAAATCGCGGCGGGACAGCCGTTCGTACGCTTCGGCCAGGAGAGAATCCGCGACGGCCACGAGTGGTGAGAGCGGATGGTTGTCCTTGAAAAGTCGCAGCTGCGCGATCGCTTCGGTCGTCTGGTATTGATCGAGTGCCGGGTTCTCGGGAGCGATGTTGAGTAGCGAGCGGCCACGCAGAAGATCGGCATCGACGACGAGCGGACTGGTCGGATAGCGGCGACGCAACCGGCCGAACTCGTCGTCGGCACGGATGTAGTCTTCCATGTTATAGAAGCACATGCCGAGGAGAAACTGGGCCGAGTCGACGCGCGTCGCTCCGGGATAGCTGAAGATGAAGCTCTCGAATTCGAGGCTGGCATTCTCCCATTTGCGGCGTTCCAAGAGATCCATCGCCCGCCGGTAGCTTTCGTCAGACGACAGAATCGGCTTGGGACCACTGCCTCCGCATGACGAGACGACAGCGGCCGACAGGGCCGCCACGAGACACACCAGGAGGAGAATCGCCCGCTGTCGAAAACCCGATTGCCTGTTGTGCCGTCGGCGTCTCATAGGGAAGCCAAACTTACACCGCATCGTTCCGGCGGCCAAGTCAAATCACCCGTGGGTTGTAACGTCGGGCGGGCGGCGGGTTCCCGCCGGCGGCCAACATCCGGCAAAAGGGCGGTGAGCGCATGGTGGTGGGCGTCCCGGGCAGAGCCCCGCGGCGACTCAGCGGAGAACCAGGACAAGAATCGTGAGGGATGCCGCCAGCGTTCCCACGAGAAACGGAGGACCGAGACGTTCGAGCGTGGTAGAGGGAATGGCAGGTGAAAACAGGGGTATTTCAGGCTCCGCCATTTGCCGTGTTTCACGCTTCGGGATCCAGTCCTGAAACGTCGTGTCGATGCGGTGTGTCCAGAGGAGATCCTCGTCACCGGCGTCCCACAGCTCGAGCTGCATTTGTATCTCCAGACGCCGTTGCACCCAGATGCGTCCGAGGAAGGAATGGCGGGTCGGATCGGTGAGCGAGAGATCGTACTGCTCGGGATCGTAATACAGATTCCAGCGGGTGGTGTCGGCCACTCGGCCGCTGGGCATGAGGAGGAAACCGGCATCCATGAAGGCATGGCCGAAAGCGGCTTCCACCAGCGAATCAGCGTCGTTCGCGACGCGTGCGCGGATTCTCAGCGGCCGGCCGCGCTGGAAGGGAAACTCCCCGAGGACGTCGCGCGCGATAGTATCCAGATGATCGAGGACGAAGGCGCGATGTGAGGGATACCGGTCGGCACCAGGCAGAGGATCGGCGAAGCTGCGTTCGGTCGCGGCGGTCAGGCCAAGCACCAGAATGGCGACGGATGCGACCGACCTGCTGGGGCGGCTAAAAAGTGAAAGGACCGGGCGATGGTGCTCCATAGTGGCGCTGTAGATCGCGATACGTCGACTGGACGCGGCGCAAGTAGGACCGCGGCAGTCCCTTGCCGTTCGTGAGACGGCGCCGTACGGCCGTCTCCCCCCAATTGTATGCGATTAACGCCTCTTCGACACCACCGAATTTGTGGATCAGTTGAGCCAGATAGCGTGTGCCGAGCCACAGGTTGAATCCCGGCTCGAAAAGCCGGTCATCGCCGGGCCAGTCCACGCCCAACTGCGACACAACCCAGCGCCCGGTCGAGGGCTTGACCTGCATGAGTCCGCGCGCACCCCGTGCCGAGACCGCATGTGTGCCGAACGAAGACTCGACCTGGATGATCGCCAGGAGGAGAAGCGGCGGGATGTCGTGAGCTTTGCCGAATTCGTACACGTGCCGCGCCAGTCGCGTTTCATTGCGTGGCGTGAGGCTGGTCTGGAGGTCTTCGACCGCTTCCAGAATTCGCAGGCGATCCTCAAGGTGAGCGATGCGCGCGGCCTGCTCTTCGATCTGGAGAGCCTGCTCCTGGATCACCTCACTGAGTGCGGTCGTGTGGCCGACCAAGCGGGCGATTATGAGCAGGGACACCACCCACAGACCCAGAAAGCCAAGCGCCACCGGCCAACTCAAGAATAGTCCCCGTCGTCGGGGTGTCTCTGATATCGTTGTCATAGCACACAACCCACTTTGCTTTTCCCGGGCGCCCGAGATCCAATCGGAGTCGGCAGAGTCCCGGTGAGATCGACCCCGTGCGCGTCGGTCACGATCATTCGATACAGCCCGGGTCCCTCGATTGTTCCGCCGGTCACCACGACGCGGCCGTCAATCTCCGGCGCATCATGAACCGACCGGCCCTCCCAGGAACCTGTCGCATCGCGTGATTCCAGGAGACAGGGGATCGTCGAGCCGATCTTGTCAATCGACTGCTCGGCGGCCCAGGTATCAAACAAGCCGGCGAGACGGGCAGCCCGCTCACTGGCGACATTCTCCGGAACCTTCCCTTCGAGACGGGCCGACGGCGTCCCCTCCTCTTCGGAGTAAGTGAAGACACCCATCCGTTCGAACGCGTTATCAGCGGCAAAGCGCATCAACTCCTCAAAATCGTCGTCGGTCTCGCCGGGGTGTCCGACCAGAAATGTCGTCCGTAAAGCGATATCGGGGCGGACCTTACGCAGCCGGTCCAGCTTCGCCTCAGTATCGGCGCACGTTGTCCCTCGATTCATAATCCCGAGCAACCGATCAGACGCATGTTGCAGTGGCACATCGAGATAGGGGACGAGTCCGGCGCAGGCGCCGAAGGCCTCGATCAGCGGGTCCGTTATGAACGCAGGATGGGCATACATCAGACGTATCCAGAATTCCCCCGGTATCGAGTCTATTCTGCGCAGGAGCGATGCCAGATCGGCGCCGTTCTCCAAATCACGTCCCCAGGACGTCGTATCCTGTGAAACCAGAACGACTTCACGCGTTCCGTGGGACACCAGGTTTCGAATCTCGTTGGTGATGGCGGCGGCGGACCGTGATCGCTGTCTCCCGCGTATGAGCGGGATTGCACAGAAGCGGCAGGCGTTGTCACAGCCGTCGCCGATCTTGATGTAGGCGGAAAGAGGCGCCCGGTGGCTCTCATCAAACGACCAGCCGACCGCCGGCTCGCGATAGGTAGCCCCCGGTTTTTCAACCCAGCAGACGGCGGAACCGGAGTTGGCCGTCTGATCGAGCGCACGGGCCACAAGATCGGGGCGGTCGAAACCGACGATCGCGTCGAGAGCGGGTACCTCCGCGGAAAGCTCCTTCGCGTAGCGTTGCGCCAGGCAGCCGGTGACGAGAAGGCGCCGTCTCCCGTTCGGAGCGGCGTGCTTACGATCGACCCCTTCCCAAATCGCGCCGATCGATTCCGCCTTGGCCGCTTCGACAAAACCGCAGGTGTTGACGATCTCGACGTCGGCGTCATCGGGATCATCGACGACGACCCAGCCCGCCTGTTCGAGGTAACGGATCAACGCCGCCCCATCGGCTTCATTCTTGGGGCAGCCGAGCGTACGAATGTATAGTCGATCGCGCTGGCTCATGTTCCGGCCCATAAGCTTTGACGCGCGGGGAACCCGCGCGCCTCAGCCTGACAAGATACCTAATTTTCGGTATTGGAGGGGCCGGAAGTCCTATGTGACGGCAGGACAACCACTTCCGCCCCATCGGGAATTTCAAAAATGAACCGCTTTTCGTCGGCGGTCTTGCGGGGGCGGTAGGCCGAGAATGTGAGAGAGGTGGTTTCTTCGTTGTAGTCGACATACTCGGCGGCACGGGGTAAATAGGTTGTTGTGTCGATCCACAAGGTCAGACGCTGGATCGCGGCGGTTTCGGTCTTGGCTGCCAGCCGGATTTTCCAGATCGGGGCCTTGTCGAGTTTGTCCGCGCGACAATCAACGGCGAAGAAGTCCTTTCGTAACGAACCAAAGAAGCCGACCGGACCGAACTCGAGTGAGTCGAGACCACCCGCACGGATCGTGACCTGATTGGTCGCGTCGGAATATGTCCAGAGTGTGTCACTGCCGCGGACGATGGTCTGAGACGGCGTCTCGACGCGGTAGCGGTTCGGCGGCCCGAGCCAGATCTTTCCGTCTTCCGGTTCACGCTCGCCGAAGAGGAGTGACCGTGCCTCCTTGTGATACTCGAGGGAGAGAGTGGGCTGGGCGCTGATCTCGGATTCGAAGAGGGTGATGACGGTATCGGCGTCGCAGGCGGCGGCCGGCGGCCCGACAAGCAGCAGGCACGGGAGGACAACGGCCGCAACGGCCAGCCACAGCCGCGAACGCGATCGCTGTGCCCAACCGACGTGGGCGGGGCGCGGTATCATGCACTCTCTCACTGCGTCACCTCTCCTGGAACCCCCGAATCGTGATACACCCCATCCTTCCGTCGGACCACAGCCTGGGTTGTCAGGGAAATTAGGGGCTTGGGCGGTTTCAGCCAACGGATTTGGCGAAACGCTCCTCAAACTCATCGCGTGAGATGAGGACCTCGCGGGCCTTGCTGCCGTCGTAGCCACCCACGATCCCCGCCTCTTCGAGGCGATCGATGAGGCGCGCCGCCCGTTGATAGCCGACGCCCAGACGGCGCTGTAAGAGCGAGACCGATCCCTGCTTGTGGCGGGTGACGACATCGGCGGCCTGGGCGAAGAGGGGATCGCTCTCTTCATCGTCGAGCCCGGATCCGTCGCTGTCCGGATCGTCACGGGTCGCGGCGAAGGACGCCACGGCGACCGGCACGACCGACTGCCCGCTCAGAAACTCGACGAGCGCACTCGTTTCGGCACCGGAGATCATGGCCCCGTGGATACGGACCGGCTGGGGCTGGCCCGGCGCCAGAAACAGCATGTCTCCTTTGCCGAGGAGTTTCTCCGCGCCGTTGGCATCGAGAATCGTCCGGGAATCGGTCTTGCTGGCAACCTGGAAGGCGACCCGACAGGAGAAGTTGGCTTTGATGAGCCCGGTGATCACATCGACGGAGGGCCGCTGGGTGGCGAGAATCAGGTGGATACCGACGGCACGGGCCATCTGCGCGATCCGAGTGATGAGCAGCTCGATACGACTGGCTGACTGGCTCATCATCAGGTCGGCGAGTTCATCGACAACGATGATGAGATACGGCAGTTTCTCCAGCTCAGCGGCCTTTGTGTTGTAGTCGACAATATTCCGGACCCCGGCCGCGGCGAGGCGCTTGTAGCGTTCGTCCATTTCGCGCGTGGCCTCCGCCAGCAGGCGCTCCGCGGCGCGCGGATCGGTCACCACCGGCCGGGCCATATGTGGTATGCCGGAGTAGATCGACAACTCGAGCCGTTTGGGATCTATAAACAGGAGGCGGACGTCGTTCGGGTGGTGGCGGAAGAGAATCGAGGCGATGATGACATTGATACACACGCTCTTCCCCGATCCGGTGGCACCGGCGATCAAGAGGTGCGGCATGCCGGCGAGGTCGACAACAAAAGGCCGGCCATCGATCGTCTCGCCGAGACCGAGCGGCAACGCGGCCTCGGAATCGAGGTAGGTGGAGGACTGCAACACCCGCTCCAGACCAACGGTTTCCGGCTGCTGATTGGGGACCTCCACACCGACAGCCGCTTTGCCTGGTACCGGCGCCACGATGCGCACCCGCGAGGCCGAGAGGGCCAGCGCGAGATCATCCGCCAGGCCGACGACCTGGTTGACCTTGACGCCGGGTGCGGGACGGAACTCGTAGCGGGTGATGACGGGGCCGGGAAAGACTTCGATCGCCCCGTCGATCCCAATATCAAACGTGTCGAGGGCCTGCCGTAGCAACTCCCCACCGCGGCTGTCGATGCGCCGCTGGTGATGGGCCTGGGCCGACTGCAGCAGATGGAGCGGCGGGAACTGATACGCTCCCTCCCCCTCTTTGCGGATGACCAGACGCGGCTGACGCGGTTCCGCGGTTTCCGGCGTGGGATCGGAGGCTTCGTTCGGCACAGCCGATGGGCTTGCCGGAGTACGGTAGGCCGCCCAATTCGGCGGTTCATTCTCGTCCGGTGCCCCCTGCACCGGAGACTTATCGAAATCCCACGATCCCTCTGTTTCCGGTTCCGGTTCACCTTCACGTCCGCGCCAGAGCGTCAGGCGTCGCTTGAAGCCACCGACGGCATTGCGCCACGATGCCGCCATGTCATGCAGACGGGTGAAGAGCGGCTTCTGGGACCGCTGTCGCGCCGCTGAACGGCGTTTGGGGGCAGGTAGACGTCCCTTGACAGTTTTCCAGGGGACAACCAGAAGAACCGCGCCGACCAGAACGGAGCCCAGAACCAGTATCCCGCCAACGACACCGAACAGACCGACCATCCATCCGGCAACGATGCGTCCTATTCTGCCCGACACCGTGGCGTCGCCGCCCGCCCACGCATCACTGCGACCAGCGGCCGGGAGCATCACCATCACGCCGAACAGAAAGACGGCAGCGAGGATTCCGAAGGTGTAGGCAATCGGTTTGTGTGTGACCGAGCGGAGGAAACGGCGCAGGCCCACGAAGCCGAAGAGAACGACGAGCAGCCACGCAACAACGCCGAACCATTCGTACAACGCCCACGAGATGAGAGCGCCGACAGTTCCGGCCATGTTCCGGGCGTAGTAGGCGTCGACCCAGACTTCATCTGAGTCCGCGCCGATCCAGCGATCGTCGCCCTGGGTGTGGGTCGCGAGGGAGAGCGCGCAGAAAAGACAGAGAACGATCAGGAGAAACCCGAAGATCTCGCTCTTGCGTTGATACGACAATTTGGCAAACCACCGCATGGCGGGCAGCCTCTCCCTTGGCCGAGCGTGGACGTGCGCGCTCAGCCCCCCTTGACCGCTCTCAAGAAGGCAGGCGGCCGTACAAGTGTCAATTGCAAAAGACCGAAACGATCGTCGTCTGCCGCACACTCAAAGCAAAGGACCCCGCCACAGGCGGGGTCCTCGAGTCCTCGGTGCGAGACAGCCGATCTACTTGACGGCGCGTTTGAGTTTCTCGCCGGCCTTGAAGTGCGGAACCTTCGCCGCGGCGATCTTGATCGCTTCGCCGGTGCGCGGGTTGCGACCCATGCGCGCTTTCCGCTTCGAGAGTGTGAAGGTGCCGAATCCGACAAAGGTGATCTTCTGGCCCTTCTTCAGTGAAGTGGCGACACCGTCGAAGAGCGCCTTCATCGCCCGTTCGGCCTGGGCTTTGTTGACCTTCGCCTCCTTGGCGATTTTCTCGATCATTTGGTCTCTGGTCATTTCTGAACTCCCCCTTCAGAAAAAGGATGGTTATCTCCAAGAAACTCCGCCACCGCGCGGAGATTCGTCTTTGCGGTGATTCCTGTCAATGATAAAATCACGATTTTCGGCGGCTGCAAGCGGAAAAAAGGGGTTGGCTGCGAGTCAGAGGCACCGGCGAGAGCCGGCTCGGTCGGCCCCGCAGTACGTTTCAAACGCAGCCGGCAGCCGCGCGCAGAACGGGTAACACGATGCCCCGTAAGATGTTATGGGACATAACGGCCCCTGTTTCAGTGGCCGAAGACACGTGACTAAAAGTCGAATCCGGTGCGCAGCCCGCTCTCGGAGCGTTCGAGCTTGATGTCGGGGATTTTTTTCACGCCGATGCGGAAGTAGTACCCTTTGCGCGTCCCGCCGGGGATCCAGACGAACAAGGCCTGCCAGCAGTGGAGGTCGCGGCGAATCTCAAAGGTCTGGTCGGTGACCTGACGACTTTCGAGATCGTAGGTCTGCTGGTATTGCAGCGACCAGTTGGTGCTCGGTTGCAGATCAAAGCGCCACGCGATCCAGTGGCGCTTGGTAATCCGATCGAGATCGCGCGTTTCGTTGTAGCGATACGACAGGCTGGCATTGAACGGAATACCGCCCTCGCTGTCGGTGGTGTCTTCAAATGACTTGCCGCTACCCAGCTCGGTCACGGAGGAGAGTGCCGAGGCGTCGCCGCGCAGACTCATCGCGGCCGAGAAGCCGACGTTGGTCAGGCGCGGATTCGTCCATTGCAGGTCGAGTGTTTTCGCATTGTAGAGATCCCAGGTCGCGTTGGCCGAAATGTCGACACGATTGGCCAGGTTGGTGCGGGCGGAGCCGGACAAGAGTCCCCAGCGGCGTTCGTCCCGTTCGAAGTCGTAGCGTGTGCTGAAACCGAGGTTCAAGAGCGAGACCTTCTTTTCGTTCTCACCCTCGTGGAGCTTGGCGTCGAACGTGTTCGACAGCGACACGGTGAGCACCTGGCTCCGGGTGGACCCGCCGCTGCCCGCGCCGGTGTAGCCGCGCAATTCGTCATGCCGGGTGACGGCGGGTGTGAACGAGTAGCCGATGCGCGGGGTGAGCGTATGACGGATCGCCGTCAGACCGAACAATCGCGGGTTCAAGAATCCGTACATGTTGGTGTTGACGCTCACGCCGAGCGAACCGGAGGCGCGACGGGCCGGTTCTTCGATGAGCACGCCGGCGTCGCGCGCGAGGCGCGTATCGAAGATGTAGTACCATGTTTCCGTGAATGAGGCATTCGGCGAGACCGTGATATGGGTGAAGAGCTTCTGGGGGAAACGCAGCCGTCCGGAGTGGGAGACGGTCAGGTAGCGTTTTTCATCGAACTGTCCGGTCGTGTCGCCGGATGTCGGGTTCCTGGTCTGGTAATGGTTGAGATTCGTGCTGACCGCGAAGTAGCCGTTGTGATACCAGCGGTTGTCTGCGCCGGAGTCGGGTGCAAGGAGTCGCCGTTCGAAAACCGAGAAGCTGACCTGGGGCAGGCGCAGGGTGCGGCTGTCGGTATCGAGGTTCTTGGTGGCTTCCAGCGCCGCCGAGAACGACGCGCCACCGAACCGTTTGCTCACGTTGACCTGCGAGCGCAGCGATCGGTTGCGGCGATCGGTGGGGTCGTAACTGTAATCCTGATAGTACGACTTGTCGGACAGGAAGGTCGCCGATCCGGCCAGCGTCGCCGTCGGCGCGAGCGTCTGCTGGTGGGTGGCCTGCAGGCTCCAGCGCGTGCTCTTCGACTGGCCATAGTAGGAGGTGGTCGATTCGCGCGCATACGACGTGGAGACCTGGCCGCTGAAATGATAGCGGAGCGCGTAGTTGAAAACGCTGCGCAGTTG
This sequence comes from Acidobacteriota bacterium, assembly GCA_035528515.1. Classification (GTDB taxonomy): domain Bacteria; phylum Zixibacteria; class MSB-5A5; order WJJR01; family WJJR01; genus DATKYL01. The sequence goes on from DATKYL010000408.1 coordinate 9,182, forward strand.
TATGCCGGTCGCTTCGTTGAAATCGAAGGCACCCTCCACGTCCCAGTAATCCGAGGCGGCCCAGTAGTAGCCGACGTTGCTGATAAAGCGATTGCCCCGTTCGAAGTTGCCGAAGCGCAGCGGCAGGAAGCCGGAGCGGCGTCCCTTGCGGATCGGGAAGACGTAGAACGGCAGCGCGGCCACGGGCAGTTCGCCGATGCGCATCACGACGGGACGCGCAATGACCTTGTCCCCGCGGATGATCACCATATCCCGGCCTTCGAACCGGAAGTGCGGCACGGGTCGGTCGCAGGTGGTGTAGACACCGTTGGTGACGAAGAATATGCTGTCGGTGTACTTCCGGAAATCGTCGCCGTGGTAATAGCCGTCTTCGAGTTCGGTCGAGGACCCGCGGATACGTCCCCGTCGGGTATTGATGTTGTAGGTGAGGTATTTCCCCACCACCGTCTGATCGCCGTCGGCGAGAACCGGGCCGCCGACGATCTCCCCGGCGCTGTCCGAGGTATCGGCCGCGTGCGCGAGCAGACTCTTGACATCGGTCCAGTAGGAAATGTGGGCGGCGTCGAGAACGATAGTGCCGTAGCGCATCTGCGCATCGGTTTCAAGGTCGATCCGATTCGAATCGGGCGTGAAGCGGATGAGGGCGCCTTTGTAGTCGACGGTATCGGCGCCCTCGTCGGCCGAGGAGACATACTTGCCTACGGCGCCGCCGGCGACGATCATCTCGGTGAGGCGTCCCGCGGTAAAGTGCAGCCACAGAGAGTCGCCCGAGGCGTGATTCGAGCCGGCATTGGTGTCGGCGTCGACGTGGTCGGTGTAGGCCTGCCCGATCACGCGGATAGCGCGCAGCGTATCGCGGGCCAGAAAGAAGTCGGCCCGGTGGCCGCGCAGGAGACTGACCCCGGTGCCGCCGCTCGCGGTGTCCTGGTATGATCCCTCCGCGTTTCCGAGAGCGACAACCCGTTCAACACCATGACCGGCGAAGATCAGTTCGAGCGTGTCGCCGGTGATTTCGCCGCCGAGTCCGGAGGCGCGGGGATTGAGAGTCAGGACCGCCAGGCCGGAGTCGGGCCAGACCTCGCCCCGTCCCCCGTAGGCGATCCAGTCTCCCTTGACGACACGGACCGACCCCTCGCCGAGACCGCGTCGCTCGGTACGGTAGTAGGTGATGGTGTCGGCCCAGATGATGGTCTGGAAGGCCGAATCGAGGTGGAAATCCCAGTGGAGCACCGGGACAGAATCGGCGATCGCGATATCGTTTTTGCGGTCGAAGCGGCCGCGCTCGGACTCCAGGGAGAATCTCT
>DATKYL010000409.1:0-3004 GCA_035528515.1 Acidobacteriota bacterium
CCTGCGCCAGCGTGCGCAATTCGGTCAGCGACGTAACACGGTGATAGGCACCGGCGCGATCGACAACGGCGGCGGGCTCATCGGCGGGTGTCTCATCCGCGGGGGCCGTGCCCCCTGCCGCCGGGCTCAGCCATTTCAGGAGAGACTTGAAGCGGAGGTCGGTGAAAAGACGCACCGCGGTCCGGTCGTCGGCATCCACCACCCGCCAGCGGTCCGGCTCCCAGTCGATGGGGCAATTCTCATCGAGTGTAACCAACTTAAACGAGAGACGCGCCTTGTCGGCGTGGGTCTTGAGCTTCTCGCGTAACGATTCCCGTTTCACCGAATCGGCGGCGGCGAGCGTCGCTTCGAGATCGCCATATTCACCGATCAACTGGATCGCGGTTTTCGGCCCGATCCCCGGGATACCCGGCACGTTGTCGGAAGTATCTCCCATCAATGCGAGCACGTCACGGACCTGTTCCGGCGGCACCCCGAATTTCTCTTTGACGCCCGCAGGATCGAGGCGCTCGACTTCCGCTCCGGCCTTGCGCGGATTGTAGATCGTGATCCGATCGGTCACCAGTTGCATCAGGTCCTTGTCACCGGAAACGATGACCACATCAAGCCCCTCTTTGACCGCACGGCGCGCGAGGGTGGCGATCAGATCGTCGGCCTCGTACCCGGGCATCTCAATGAGCGGGCAGCCGAGCGCGTCGGCGGCCTCTTTCACCCGCGGGAGCTGGTCGATCAACTCGTCCGGAGTTTCCGGACGGGTCGCCTTGTAGTCCTCCGCGATCTTGTGGCGGAAGGTCGGTTCGGGACGATCGAAGGTGAACACCCAGTAGTCGGGGTTCTCTTCGCGACGGATTTTCAGGAGGGAATTGGCGACCCCGAAGACCGCCGAGGTATTCTCACCGGACGCTGTCCGCAGGGGGTTACGGATGAAAGCGAAATACGCCCGGTAGGCCAGGGCGGTGCCGTCGATCAGGAAAAGACGCTCTCGTTGCTGTGCAGCCATCGCGGCTTGAAAGATGGAGCACCGGACCGCGGTGCGGCAACTCCTTTTGGGACCGAATCAGGACAGCCGTCAGTGGATCGCCCGCATTCGGGCCAGCATATCGGCAGGGCCGATGTACCCGCGGACGATCTCGGTGCGGCCGTCACCGTCGATCAGGATGATAGTGGGAAGCGAATACTGCTTGAGTTCGAACATCTCGAGGAATCGCTGGGTGATAGGCTCGTCGCCGGTTTCCAACTGGAGCTTGATCGGCACGAACCGCTGGGCCTCGGCGGCGACCGCATCATCCGACCAGGTCGTACGGTCGAGACGGCGACAATTGACGCACCAGGTGGCCCAGGTGTCGATCAAGATCGGACGGTTTTCGCGTTCCGCGCGCGCGAGGGCGGCGTCGAGATCATCCTCCCAGGGGATTTTCTCCTCCTGAACAGTCGTCACTCCGCCAGCCAGATCCAGAGGCGGCCAGAGAACACCTGAGAATACGAGGAAACCGCCGAGGAAGTAGATCCCGAGAACCGTGCAGAGAATGCCGAACACCTTCTTGAGCCGTGGGAAAAAGCCCGACTCACCGGTTAGCCGATCGAACCCGCCGCCGAAGACACCCGCACCCAGGAAAAGAAGCCCCGCCAGCACCGCCGTCAACTCAGCGGAGATCAGGGTCTTGACGAAGTAGAGCGCCATCAGGAGAAGCACGAAGCCGAAGAACTTCTTCACCGACTCCATCCACATGCCGGCGTTCGGCAGGGCGTTGATCGCCGATGAGAACGTGCCAATGATGATAAAGAGCGTCCCGAGGCCCAGCGCGAAGGTGAACAGGATGAGGAAGCCGAGAATCGGCGAACCGGTCGTGGCGACGTACAACATGATCCCGGCAACAAATGGGCCGACGCAGGGCGAGACGACCAGCGCCGCCACGGCGCCGAGCGCGATCGCACCGCCGACACCCTCTCCCCCGCGCCCGGCCATCCGGCTGCGCAAGCTCTCGGGGACTTGAAGTTCATAGAGGCCGAACATCGACAGGGCAAAAACCACGAAAACAGCGACAATGACGCCGACAAAGATCGGATGAGCCAGCCAGGCGCCGAACACGCCTCCGACCGATGCGACCACGGTCCCGATGATCCCGTAGAGGACCGCCATCGTCAGGACATAGATAACCGAAAGGAAAAACCCCCGTCCCGGACCCCGTGCCTGCCCGGCGAAGATCGAGACCGTAATCGGAACCATCGGATAAGTGCAGGGCGAGAACGAGAGCAGAAGGCCGGTGCCGAAAGCGAGCAGGAACGCCAGGACGTAGCCCCATGTACCGTGTTCGCGGATCAGCCGCTCGAGGTCGGACTCTTCAGCAGGGGCACCGCCGCCCTCGACCGGGCGAGCGGGCGGCTCTGCCGTTCCCAGAACCGGGGCAAAAAGCGCGGCGTTGAGAGCATTCCCGGATACCCCCGTGACATTGACTTTCCAGGTGAGCGGTGTGTTGTCAGGGGGGATACAGGAATTCTCGTCGCAACCCTGATAGCTGAGTTCCCCGACGATCTCGGCTGGTGCCGGAGAGGCGCCCGACGGGGCGACCACACCGACGAAAATCACATCACCGGAGCCGTAGACCGACATCGACTCACCCAGGAGAGGGATGACCGACCCGTCCGGGTAGATGATCTCCCCCGCCTGCCAGCCGTCAGGCAGCTCCAGCGTGAGACGGGTCGGAATCAGGAAGTCCTGGAGGGGTGCGGCTGAGTTGACATGCCAGCCCGGTTCGACGTCAAGACGCGCCGCGAGCCAGATTGTGTCGCCGGGAGTGACCCCGTCGGCGGACACGAAGGTCAAGGCAGTCAGGATCGGCTCGGAGTCGCCGTCGGGGCCCTCAAACTGCGCCTGGGCTGGATTCGCAGACCAGACGACCAGAATGGCCGGCACCAAGACGACCCAAATAGCTCCGCGTACTCGGTTGAATCGATCTCTCATGCCGCGCTCCCGAACCCCCGCCGTGTCAGGTAACACCTTGTA
>DATKYL010000410.1:0-2525 GCA_035528515.1 Acidobacteriota bacterium
TGACGTCCGTCAGGGTTCACTTGGTCGGCTTCCATGTACCAGTTGCTCACAATCGGATACGACACCAATGACAGCATCCGGTTGTCGTCGCGCATCGTGCAATCGATCCGCTCTCCCGAGCCCTGACGGACGTCAGGGCCACGCCAGCCCATCAACTTCGAGCCGATCGCATTGTCTGACGCGTGTCACGGACCATTTGCCCTCTAATCAATCGACACACAACTACCTTGTGGGGGCAAGTTGCGCGCCCCGGGCCGGGGAGTCAAGCCTGCATGTGGGTCGTGCTCGCGGGCGGGTGCCTACCCCCAGGAACTGGGGGGTACCGTGTGCCATTGAGAATCAATGCCATCGACGTCGCACTCAGGAGGCGGCAACGTGACCAAAGCGAGCCCTGACGAGGGCGTCAGGGCCACGCGACGCGATTCTTCTCGTGATCGGGATTTGGCATCATTATCTCGCTTCCCGCATGGATCCAAGATTAGGCCCTCCGCAGCGGGGATTCAAGTCGGTTTGTGGGAGGTGGTCGTGGGCGGATACTGACCCACAGCAAGCTGCCGGGTACCCTGGTTGATCTCGTGGCAGGTGCTGTGCCGGGGCCGGGCAGGTCTTAGCGGCGGCGGCGGCCCCCGATCCGCAATTCCCGACCACTTCCCTCTTGCGCGATCCTGACCATCTGATTATGAAAGCCGGAACGGACGGCGGTGGGCCGTCGTGGTGTGTGGCCGAAGGTCCCGCGAAGCGGGACAACCGGGGGCGACGATCGGGCGATGGCTTTGGCAATCCGTAATCACAGATTACGGCCACACACGTCGGAGTGAATCAGGGCACCCGGCACACAGATCAGGTTGAACGGGGGCACCCGACAACTGAGAACAATCACGAAAAACCTCGGAGGCAGCAGAGTCATGACCAACCAGATTTCCCCATCGACCAAGGCCGTTGGTTTCTGGTCTGCGGTACTTGCGACCGTGTTCAGCCTCACGTATGTCGTCGCACAGATTGCCGAATGGCTGGGATGGTTGGGGTCGCAGGGAGGACCGGAGAGTGGCAGTACGCCCCTTGGGATCGTCGTACTGCTGACGCCTTCACTCTTTCTCGGCTCCTCGTTTCTCGTGCTGCTCGTGAGTATCCATCAGGCGGCGGCACCCGACAGGAAGATTTGGAGCCACACCGCGGTGGGGTTTGCGATCGCCTACGCCGTGCTGATCAGCACGGTCTACTTCGTTCAACTCACGCTGGTCGCGCCCCGGATGGCGCAGGGACGGATCGGGGGCATCGAGCCGTTCGTGTTTGTGCCGTTCGATTCATACCTGTATGCGGTGGATATTCTCGGGTACAGCTTCATGAGCGTGGCCACGCTGTTTGCCGCCAGGGTGTTCACCGGCGGCGGGCTGCCTCGCATCATACGGTGGTTCCTGACCGCGAATGGACTGTTGATCCCGTTCCTGGTGCTGCAAATGTACTTCCACCCACTCATTTGGATCGCATCACTCTGGGCCGTCACTTTTCCGGGATCAACCTGGGCGCTGGCCATCTTCTTCCGACGGGCCGCGACCACCACCATCCCTCCGAGCAGCCTGGTGGATGAGATTAAAGTGTAGCATGGTGATGAGTCATCAGGTACCCCGTTGAAAGCAGATTCCTCGCCCCGACCGAAGGTCGGGATCTGCGACTCCGTCCGAAATGACTCTCTGTGATCGTGGAAAATGACAGGCCGGTTGAGTCGGGCCGGGCAGGTCCTTCGAAGATCCCGCGAAGCGGGGAGACCTGCCCCTACGTCCAGCGGTCATTCACGCATTGCGCCGCCCTCGGGCAGGTTTTGAACCTACCCTTTGTATCTTGCCGTGGTTAGGCGGCGGGTGCATGACTCAAACAGTTGAGCGAATCGGTCCGCTGTGTGAAATCACGCACGCGGAGCACCCGCCCTACGTCTGACGGACGTCAGGGCCACACCAGCCTAAGTGCCTAATGAGGCGGCGGCAATCCGTTCCGTAGGGACCGAATTGCAGCCGGGCAGGGCAGGTTTTGGACCTGCCTCTACTTCTGGCGGTGTTTCACCGGAATGCCGCAGTCAGTACTTCTCGCGGCGTTCGATCATGTAGTTCGAACCGGGGAGGGTCTTCACGTAGTTTTTCAGATCGGCGACCATGTGGGAGATTTCACCGACGTGGGAGAAGGTGTCGCCCTTATTGATCGCCACCGCGATGGAGAGACTCATGAGCTGATAGGTGTGCGGCGCACCGCGCCGATCTTTGGAGATGATGTGCCCGTTGCGGCGGTCGCGCGGCTCGTAACAGAGGGGAATCTCCGCATCGAAACGTTTCAGGACCGCTTTGCAGACATTCTTGACTTTTTTCGCGTCGATCACGAAGACAAAATCGTCGCCGCCGATGTGCCCGACGAAACCGTCGTGCTGGTGCTCGAACACCGTTTCGCGAATCACGCGCGCGCAGAGTTTGATCACCTTGTCGCCGTAGAAATACCCGTAGTAATCGTTGTACGCTTTGAAATCATCGAGGTCGGCG
>DATKYL010000411.1:0-18251 GCA_035528515.1 Acidobacteriota bacterium
AGATACCGGAGTACAGAAATCCGATTTCGCTTGACAGTTAGATAGGAATCCTTTTACAATGGGGCTCAGTTAGGTATTGAATACCGTGAGAACGTGCATCATTTAGGTATTGCATACCGCGAGAACATGCATCATTGGCCCACGGATGGGTCGCCGAGGGAAAAAGGACCTTCCCGACAAACTAAAGATTGAAGGCGAACCGTTGCCTGAACAAGGGGGGGCAGGCGGTTAGAGTAGGTGTGTATGTCCTCTGGGAAGTGTTGGATCCGGACCTTCTGTTTCGTTCTCCTCGGCATCGGCGTGTTCGCGACGGCAGTTCCGCGCGTCGTCATCGCAGGGCCGCAAGGCGTGGAGTTGACGAGCAGCATCATCGGCGAGTGTGACTGCGATTCGCTGACGAACACGACGAAATGTACCTATAAGGTCTTCTCCGGCAGACCGGCGTTAAGCCACCTCATCTACCCGCTGGCGGCTAACTGTGTGGAACGCTACACGGTCTCCAGCCCCTTCTTTACGTTTGCCGCACCCACACTCTATAAGGACCGCTTCTGCGGCGATGTTTTCGGCATCAAGGCGGACCAGGAATTGCCGGAGGGAGACGTAACCACCTTCACGGTCATCTACGAGGGCGGCTGCGCGCACAACATCGGCATGGTGGACGCGGCTCTGAAGGGCGGCGCCTTCTGCGAACTGATCCCGGTGCCGGGTGTGCTGGAATGTGACACCCTTCCCTGCGTCGAATGGTCCATCGACGGCAGCGCTTTCGATTACTACGTCAAGAAGCCGGGGGCATACTCAGGCCGCATGTCCACGATGACCGTCAAGGCCAACATGCCGGTAACCGTCAACTTCGAATCATTCGGCGATCTCATCGGCGTGGGTATGACGTGGATCGAGGCGTTCTACGCGACGGCGCCGGCCGACCAGACCGTGCCGTCGATGCCCTTTCTACCCCCTGCGGAATTCAACCAGCAGGTCCTGAACATTCCGGGGGACAACGAATACCATGCCTTCTCCCTCTGGTCGAAAATTATGGTCAGAACCGACGCAACGGCCTGCGAATACCATGACGAGGCCATAATTCAGTTGGTGCTGGAAAACCAGAAAACATGGATCGATTTGGGCGAGTAATCTCGCAGACGGAAGGGGGTATCACGTTTCAGAAGCGCAGTTCAGGAAGTTACTGAATCATTTACCAAAACCCTTTACCCGCAGGAGGAAGCAGTGAAAAAGCTTCTCTTAATCGCAGTAGCCGGGTTGCTCATGACGTCCGTCGCCATGGCACAGACCCCGGTTGACCCCGTAGGGATCTACGAAGTCGAAGTGTGGACACTTAACCCTGACGGTACGTGGGACCTGAGTATTCAGCCCACCATCAAGGATCCTACAGCGAACGCGCGGTGCTTCGCGTCCAACAAGGCCGCGGGCAACTGCAACAAGTACGAGTGGGTCATTCCCGTCACCGTGCATGCATCGGTGGCCCAGTGGATCGACTTCACCATGACCGGGACCCGTTGGGACTGGTTCGTGAAGAAGCCGGGCTGGTACGCCGCCAACTGCATCACCGCCAAGATCGCCTCCAACGGCGATATCAACATCGACTACGACGGGTTTGATGACCTCCTCCCACTGGGTGAAGGTCAGACCCCCATCCCGATCTGGTACGCCTTCGGCGGCTCTATGGGAACGGCTGCAGCAGCGTGGGTTCCTGCGCTCATGCTGAACGAGGACGATGACTTGCTGGACGAGTCAGACTACTGGTCGGATGGCCGCAACGCGCTGCATGAAGGCTTGACATGGAAGCTCTGGAATCGCATTCATGTCGTTGAGTGCAACACCGCCTGCGAGTACGAGGATGTGGCGGCGATCATCCTGACCCTTAGGCAGCAGAAGCCTTGGATTGAGCAGGAGCCGGAAGCTCTGAACTACGGCACGTACATCAATTACGGCGACTACTTTGGCCCGCTGGTACCGTAATGGTCGAAGCGTGCTCCCGTTGTCGCATGGGACATGTTTGAAGGCAATGAACCAGTGATTGGTACCACAAATGGCAATCGGCGTCCCGTCTTCTCAGGACGGGGCGCCGTCGCCCTGATGGCCGTTCTGTCGGCCCTCCTGATCCACGCCGGGATCGGCGCGGAGGTTGCATCGGCCCAGGCCGACCTCAGTGTCACCCTGAGTCCGCAGCTCATCAAGGCGGAATTGCGTCCCGGCGCCCGCACCACCTTCAAGATCCAACTCACCAACACCGACCCGGCACGGCCTCTCCGGGTACGCGCCTTCGTCAAAGACATCAAGCAGGGAGCCAGGGGGCAGTACCTCTTGAGCGACACACTGACCCCGTACTCCTGCGTGGACTGGTTGCAGCTGGAAGACACCCTCTTCGAGATCGCCGTAGGCGGGGCCTATGAAGTGAACGTGCCGGTCGTTGTCCCGCCACGCGCCAGCGGGGGCGGATACGGAGCGGTGGTTTTCGAACTGTTGCCACGGGAACCGGAGCGAGTCGGGACGCCGCAGGCCAGCACGACATTTCGCTTTCAGATCCCGGCGTTCTTCGAGCTTGCCATCAAGACGTTCGGCGGCGGGCGCAAACGCCTGCGTTCCGGCGAGATGATTGTCCAGACCGCCGAGGACAGCCCGGACCTGGTGGACACATATGGCCCCGACAAGATGTTGGTGGCCACCGAGATTGAGAACATCGGCGACGTTCTCCTGGAAGTGAAAGGACAGGTCTTCATCCGCGACGCCGACAGGCGCCTCGTCAAACTGGTCCCGCTCGGTGCCGGACGCGGCGCGATCCTTCCCGGGGCCAGGACTTTCCTGCGCTCGATCGTCAAGAGGCTCAACCCCGGGGAATACACGATCCGTGCCGTCATCCAGTACGGCGGGTACGCGCCGGCGGTCTCCCAATCGACGTTTGAGGTGGGCCGGACCGGTGGCGGCCGCGTGAGCGGAGCGGAGATCACCATGCCGCTGGAGATCGCCATGCGGCCCGAGCAAATCGAACTCAATGCGCCCGCGAGGTCATTCCGATCCTTCGGCGTCACCCTGATTAACCGGGAGCCCTTTCCAATCGGCCTCGATGTCAAATTGGGGCAGTTCTACTGCGATCTGGACGGTACGCGCTGGACCGTGCCGTTTGCCGATTCCGGCCGGACACTGGCCCCCTGGTTGACCTTTGAACCTACGGAGGCGGTCATTGAGCCCGGCCGCCAGCAGAACATCCGGGTGAATATCCAGGTTCCCGACTCCGTGGCCGGCGGGTATTACAACGCCCTGCTGATCACCGCCCGGTCGCTGGACAGCATTGCAGAGGACACAGTGGGCAGCATCCCGTCGGAACTCAGCTTCCCGATCTATCTGACGGTGGCCCCCGGCCTCGAGTATTCCGGCGAGATAGAAGAGATAGAGGTTGAGGAAACAGAAGGCAGTGGTGTAACTTTCAAGGTGATCGTGCGGAACACCGGCAATATTCACACGCTCGCAAGGGGTTCGATCGCGGTCCAGAGATGGTCCGAGGATGTCTCCGCCATCGACAGCCTGGTGGTTCTCTCAAAACCGACGTTCGAGAATGTCGGCGCAGTGGACATCGAGCCCGACTCAACCTGGATTCTCCCCAATGAACACCGCATGCTGACCTCGGAATCGATCAGAGGAATACCGCCCGGGCGCTACAAGGCCATCGCCCGCGTGTCGTTCCATCCCCGGCAGCCGGAAGTCGTCAAGGAGAAGGAATTTGTTGTCAAACCACCAGACGAACAATAGAGACAAACATGCCATGCTCACCCCGCGGGCGATCCTGATCCTTCTGCTCGCGGCGTTTTGGTATGTGCCGGGGACCGCGCAGGACGTGGACGTTACCCTCGGGCCGCCTCCGGCTGAAGCCATCATCGTGGCGGATCAGAACCTCGAAACTTATGACTTTCAGGCTGCGCAATCGGGAATGGAAGCGGGTTCAGCAGATCGCCCCGAATGTCTGATCACCAATGCGTTTTATGACACCTACCTGCGCGAGGCCCTCAACGTGCTTGCGGCGCAATGCGGGGTGACGATTATCGCCGATGGATCGGTGATGGGAATCGCGACCACCGAGTTTATCGACGTACCGTTGGAAACGGCGCTCGAGCGTCTTGTTCTCCCCTTTGGGCTGACATACCGGTGGATGGACGGCTACTACCTGGTGGGCGCACCGCATCCCGACAATCCGTCGTTTCTGCTGTTGACCAAGACCGAGCTCTATCGCCCCCAGTATCTCAAGGCACCGTATATCGCCGATCTGATGTCCCGGTTCTACGAGCCGTTTCTGAGCGTCAACAAAGAAACGAATACGCTCTCTTTGACCGGGTCGCCGGAGTTGATCGCGCGTATCAGACAGGACCTGGCCGCACTCGATGTGCCGCCGCGACAGGTCATGATCGAGGCTCTGATCACGGAAACCTCTTCGGACGTCAGCCGGCGACTGGGCATCTCCTGGAGTCTCGGCGGCGCCAGCGGACGCGACAGCATCCGCATCGACGGCTATCCCGGCAACCCTCCCGACTCCGGGTACAGCCCGCAGGTGAATCACATAGGCGCCCTCTTCCAAAGGGTGGATATCCGTTCCGGCGAGTGGTTCGGTCAGTTTCGCGCGGAGCTGGATGCTTATGTTGAGGAGGGCAAAGCACGTATCCGTGCCAATCCCCGTATCGCCACTCTGGAAGGCAGCCAGGCCAACATTTTCATCGGCCGGGAAGAGTACTTCTCGATTCTGACGGGATCGGTGTCCTTCGCTTATGCGCGACTGGAGGTCATCAAGACCGGCATTGTGCTCACCATCACGCCGTATGTGTCCGATGACGGCCACATCACGCTTGAGGTCGAGCCACAGGTCTCGGATGTGGTCGGCGCAGGATCGACCGGGTTGCCGGTGACCAACAAGCGCAGCGTGAAGACCACCGTACGGGTCACGAATGGGGAGACGGCCGTGATCGGCGGCCTGCTGGTCAAGAACCGGATTGAGGTGGTACGCAAGGTCCCTCTGCTGGGCTCGATTCCCATCCTTGGTCATCTGTTTCGGCACACCGAGACACAGAATGTCGAGAGCGAAATCTCCATCTTGCTCACGCCGCGGTTGTGGTCTGATACCGAGGACGATCCCGGGTTCATTCATGAACCCCTGATGCGCGACGAGGACGAGTAGACCTCGCGTTACAGGGCCGCACGCATCCCCGCGGGCACGATTACCGCAGCATCCACGGGCAGACGCGCCCGATCAGGGTCCCTACCTCCATGACACCCGCGGTGTCGGACAGCCGCTGGGCGACCGCGAGCTTGGTCTGGAGCGCGGTCACCGAGAACGAATCGATCGCCAGGGCCGTATCCGCAGAGGCCAGGGCTTGGTCGTACTTTCCCTGCTGCATGTAGACATTCGAGATGAACTCGTCGGGGAGCGAGAAATCGCCCGGCCCCTCCCGTTTGAGACGGTACAATACCGCCAGCGAAGAGTCGAGCTGGTCTGAGATCTGGAAATTGAAAGCGCGATTCACCTCATGCGCCAGCTCGATCGACGGCCACACCGAATCCGGGCCGGCGTAGTCGCCCCGCCGCTTGTGCACCGCCAGATTGCGTCGCGGCGTGGGGAAGAGAATGGTGTAATAGTTGCGGCGGTACTTCTGGTGCAGTATCAGCGCGCGCTCGGCCGGTGCCGACGGTTTGTGGCCGGTGGAGAACAGGATGTAATCGGGATCCTGCGACAACACATAAGTGACGTTGAAATTGCGCTCTTTCCAGGTGCTGACATTGCCGGGGATCGCCTCGGGGTGCCGCGCGATCGTGGTGTCGGTCAGACCGAGCATGTCGATGACCCGGCGGCCGGGCAGATCATACGAGATCTTCCCGATCGTCGAGACAGCAATCGTAAACGGTGTCGGATCGACCGCGCTCAGACGGTCAGCCAGCGTCGCCATCTTGTTTAACAGACCGATTTCGAGCGCCCGGGTCGAAGTGATGATCTCCCGCGGCGCTATGTAACCCCAGACGCCCAGGATCGCCGCCGCCGCCGCGGCTACCCAAATACTGAACTGTTTCCACTGCGTACGAGCGCACAACCAGCCCAAGCCGCCAATGGCCGACACCACCATGAACACGGTGATCGGCACGAAGAAGCGATGCGGCCGGAGAACGTCGCCGCCGACCGCCATGATATAGACCGTGTACACCAGCCAGATGAGCGGAAGTATCCGCCACCGTCCCGTGAGCGGCCGCACGGCGATCAGCACCAGGAGCGGGACGATCCCCCAGAGACCATAGTGCTGGAAGTACAACCAGACATATTCAAAGCCGCTGGCGAAATACTCCCAGGCGAAACCGGTCTTGGCATAAAACGGGTTAGGGAAAAGCGATCCGTAATAGACAAGCTTGAAAATCGCATACGGCACCAGCAAAACGCCGACGGAGGCCAGGACCACCAGGGCGCGCTTCCAGCCGTCGCCGATCAGCCACTCGGCCACGACCAGAATCAGCCAGACCAATCCGCCTTCGGGACGGGTCATCGCCGCCAGAGCCAGACCGGCGATCACCATCCGCGAACCGCGCACCCACCACCAGACCGACGCGGTCACCAGGAGCCCGAACCAGGCTGTCTCCAGACCCGAAAGTGCCCAGTAGGCAACCGACCCGTTCACCGCCACCAACAGGGCTCCCAGAACGCCGGCGATCTCCGCATGTTTGAGTCCCAGCCTCGCCCAGACACCGCGCGCCAGGAGGCCCGCCAACACGATCAGGCCGCCCGCCGACAGCAACCCCAAAAACTTGGCCGCCGCGTCGAAGTCATTGCCCAGGACACCCGCCAGGACAAGCCAGATAACCCAGAGGACGTTGGTGTACCCCTCGACGCGCTCACCGGCGTTGAAGACCAGCCCGTGTCCGTCGAGCGCGTTGCGGGCGTAGCGATACGAAATAAACGCGTCGTCCTGTGTGAACCAGGATCCCCATCCGGCGTCGTAGCCGATCTCGCGCGCGACGCCCGCATGAACCGCGAGCGCGACGATGATCCCGGCGATGAGGATGAGCAGGCTCCGTGAGAGGCGACTTCTCTGCCGCCGTGGAGGTGGGGCTTTGTGCGGTTTCTTCCGGGACTTCCTGGGTGTCATCGCGGCCGAAATGAAGGGCACCGGGGCGACGGCGTCAAGGCCGGTCGCGCGGAGAATAGAGCCCCACGGCCTGGAGGATATGCACAGAATCAGGATCTACGCGGATGCCGTGACGTGCACGTAGTCGGCTGTCTCTCTCTTCCGCAGCCAGGGGGGATCTTTATCCTCGAGGAAGGAGAAGAAGACGTCCACGATCGCGGCATCGAACTGTACGCCGGAATACCCCTTCAGCTCCTCCACTGCGACGGCGACCGGCTGGCCTTTACGATACGGCCGATCGGAGGTGATCGCGTCGAAGGCGTCCACCACTGCCAGAATGCGCCCCTCGATAGGGATCTGCTCACCGGATATGCCGGTGGGGTACCCCGAACCATCGAAACGCTCGTGGTGGTGGTAGACGTACGGGATCGCCGGCTTGAGAAACGGAACGCCCTCGATGATCTTGGCGCCGATTTCGGGGTGTGTTTTCATCAGAGCGAATTCGTCGGCGGTCAGCGGTCCGGGCTTGCTGAGAATGCTGTCGGGCACGCCGATCTTGCCGATGTCGTGGAGGGTGCAACCCATCCACAGATCGAACTGCTTCTCAGCCGACCATCCCAGACGCTGCCCGATGCCCCGGGCCAGCATGCGCACCCGATCGGTGTGCCCGCGCGTGTAGGGGTCGCGGATTTCGATCGCGTTGGCCAGCGCGGAGACCGTGTCCATGTATGCGCTATGGAGATTCTTGTACAGGCGCGCGTTGTCGATGGCGATCGCCGCGTGGGCCGCGATCATGTCGATCGTCCGCAACGTTCCGTCGCCGCACGGCTCGGCGTTGGAGCGACGCACGATATTCAGCGCTCCGACCGCGCGGCCCTTGACGACCAAAGGCTGGCAGATACGATCCTGGTGCACCGACAGTCGCGGGAATAATTCGCCCTGGCGATCGGTGAGGAGGGCAGGCCGTCGCGTCGCCATGACCGACGCGGCGGTTGGGGCCACACCGCCCAGAAATCCGCTGAAGACCGAGTTCTCGATCGTCGTGGGATCGCCCTCGACGCCCTTCAATTCGAGCCGACCGGTTTCCTCATTCAGGAGGAGGACCGACGCGGCCGTGGCGTTGAATTCGGCCATCACCGTGTTCAGCACCGCCTCGAGAATCTGGTCGAGTTCCAGCGTCGCTCCCACCGTGCGCGTCAGATCGGAGACTGCCAACTGCTCGCGCAGTTCCATGTTCTCCCGGCGCAGGCGGCAGCGATCGATACCGCGCCGCACCGCGGCCGAAAGCAGCTCCATCTTGAACGGCTTGGTGAGATAGTCGTAGATGCCCGACTGCACCGCCGTGATCGCGGTCTCCAGCGTCGGGTAACCGGTCATCAGAATCGGAACAATGTGTGGTTGCAGCGACTGCGCGTAGCGGATGACGTCGAGACCGCTGCATTCCTGCAGACGCAGGTCGGCCAACAGAAGATCGACCGGACGCAACTCCAGGATGCGTTCGGCCTCCAACCGGGTTGTAACAGCCTCAACCCAGAGGTCCAGTTCTTCGGTCAGCCAATCCCGCAGAAGTTGACAGATCGACGGTTCATCATCGACGACCAAGACGGTCGCACGCATAGGCCCAATCCTCCCTGCACGGACGTGTTGGGGACGTCCCACCTATTCTATCGACGCGGCGGGAAACGGCTTTCGTACGCGGGATCAAGGTTTCTGCCGTGCGCAACATATGCGCACACGGGCCCGATCGGATGCGCAACGGGTTGCGATTAATGCGGGAGACGGTGCCGAAGATTGACCGGAAAGGTCAGAAGTCGATACCCTTCTGCGCCAGTTCACCCTGCTGGTAGGGATGCTTGATCTCGCGCATTTCGGTGACGAGATCGGCGGCGGCGAGCACCTCCGGGGGGGCGCCCCGTCCGGTCAGGATCAGGTGAACGCCGGCGGGCTTGGCGGCAATGACCTGCAGGATGTCATCGGCGGTCAGAAACTTGAGTTGGCAACCCACGAAGACTTCATCCAGAACCACCAGATGCCAGCGGCCCGAGACGATTTCCTCTCTGACGCCCGCCAGTGCCTTCAGCGCGGCCTCGCGGTGGACTTCGCGGGGGAGCTTGTCGTCGACGATCCCGACAAACCCCTCCCCCATCTGGCGGATGTCCACGTACGGCGCCAGCCGCGCGACCGCGTCGAGTTCGCCGTAGTGCCAGGAGCCCTTGATGAACTGCCAGATGAGCGTGCGCAGATTGTACCCCGAAGCGCGCAGCGCCATCCCCAACGCGGCGGTCGTCTTGCCCTTACCGTCACCGGTGTAGCAGATGACCAGCCCCTTGCGGACCTTGATCTTCGGTTCGTCGGCCATCTGTAGCCCTCTCATGCTGCACCGTAGGGTGGGCTATGCCCACCTTTTTCGCTCCCGTGGTGGATGGTGGGCGTAGCCCCGCTGCGCGAGGATCTTCGACCCACCCTACCTGACCGCATGCTACGCGAAATCGAGGTAATGCACAAGCTCGCCCTGATACAACTCCTCTGTGTTCCGGAACCCGAATCCCTCGTAGAGCCGCCGGGCCAGCTGGTTGTCGGGACAGACCGTGAGCCCCACCCGGCGGCATTGTGGGAATGTCGCCCGGACGTGTTCGAGGATCGCGCCGAATGCCGCCTTGCCGTAACCCCTCCCCTGAAACCGCCGGTCGATCAGAAATCCGTTAATCCAGTAATTGTCGGCGCTTTCCGGTTCGGATGAGTAGGCGAAGAAGCCGACCATCTGCCCGTCGGCATAGATCGCATACGGTGTGACGATTTCTTTCTCATGCGGACGGATGTACGCCTCAGCGACCGACTCCATCACCGACGGGACAAACTCCTGCTGCGCCGGGGCAACCGCCAGACGCAGGGCATCATCCCAGTTTTCGCGGGTGACTTCGGTGATTTCAATACGCATTGTGCGCCTTGGGTTTCATGGTGAAACCGACTCTGTACCTTACGGAACTTGCCGGGCGAATACAAGATTCGCCCGTACGGCCCCCGGCGGATCCTCTTCGGGCCGTCGATCACTCGGATCGATACGTATAATGGCGGGGGCATTTCAGGCCTGTATCCCGATGTCCACTCGTTTGCTCCGAAACCTCACCTTCGTGGCGCTTGCCGTCGTGGTGTTTATGCCGGTCCCGGCGGGGGCGGAGAATGCGGTCTTCATTTCCAGTGCTGCTATCGAGCCCGGCGAGTCGTTCGTCCTCGAGGTTGAGATCACGACCGACATTGAGCTGGCCGGGTGGAACCTCAATTTCCGCTGGAGCAGCAACGCGGTGCGCTGCGATTCCGCAGTCGTGGACAGCGCCAACTTCCATCCCGACTTCGCCGCGGGGAGTCCGCCAATCGATTACGTCAATTCGGTCGTGAAGATCGCACTGACGCCGAAGGAGTTCGTCCCGCCGTTGCCCGCCATTCCTCCCGGCCGGTATACGGCGGCCCGCTTGTATTTCTCCGGTCTGGCCGACGCGGAAGCCCAGATCGCGGTGGTCGATTCGGCAATCATCGAACACACCACGGGAACCGAGAGGAGTACGTTTGCCACCTGGTCGGGATTCGCGATTGAGCCGGTCTTCTATCCCGGCCTGATCACCATCGGGGAACCGCCACCCACGGAAATTGTCGTCGAGCCGACGCTCGTGTTCCTGCAGGGGTATCTCGAGGGTGACGACCCGATCGACGGTGTGGCGATCACGACCGACGGCGGCGTCGATCTCGACTGGCAGGCTGACTGGAGTTCGACCTGGCTGACCGTCACGCCCTTCGTCGGCAAGACGCCGGGCTATCCGACGTTGATCGGCAACACCTTCGGGTTGGAGGTCGGCGACTATCGCGACACGGTCTGGATCAGCTCGCCGCTGGCGGTCAACTCGCCGGTCGCGGTCGAGGTTGTCCTGCGGGTGGACAGCGGCGGACCGCCGGCGACCGACTTGGGCTTCACCCTGATGCAGAACCGTCCCAATCCGTTCGTCATGTATTACGATACGGAAACGAGTATCGAGTATTCCCTCGAGAAACCCACGGGCGTCACGCTTGACATTTACAACGTGCTCGGCCGCAAGGTGCGCAACCTGATCGCACGCTCTGTGGGGGCGGGCGACCACATCGTCAACTGGGACGGGCGGGATAGTCAGGGTCGGCAGGTCGCCTCCGGTCACTACTTCTACCGCATGCGGACCGACCGCGGCGCCCTGACCCGGCGCCTCATCGTCATCAAGTAAAGCCAGCGCTGCGCCCGGACGAGAGACGGGACGGCTCGGGGCGTTCTGTGCAGAGGGAGCGGCGCTTACAGGGGTTGGCGGCCGCGGTAGCCGGCGTCGAGATCGTGCCAGTACGAGACCGTCTTCTCCCCCATCCTCCAGCAGAGGAGTACTTCGCGGTCCTCGCGCAGGTGGGGGAAATCGATGATGCCCCCTTCGATGTCCTTGACCAGGATGCCTTTGTCGTCAAGCGTCTTGAGCAGGCGGCCGATCGTCTCCGAGAACTCAACCAACGTCGTTCCCTTGGCGTCGCCGCCGTTGCCGGGAGCCGCCTCATGCACACGCTGGAGATCGTCCCGGAAGGCGGCCATCTCCTCACGCAGCGCCTGCACCTGTTCGAAGACGGACAGAATGAACGGCAGCAGGGCCTCCGCCTCCTCGACCGTGAAGTGCTTGTTGAATTTGTGGGCCACGATTTTCGCGCTGGTGGAGTTCCGGCTCACCCTGACCGTATCGCAGGGGCTGCATGATAGCCGGATCAGGTTTCGTCGGGTAGCACTTTCCCCGGGTTGAGGATGCCCTGCGGATCGAACGCCGCCTTCAGGCGGCGCATCAAATCGAGTTCGACCGGCCCGAGGGCGATCGGCAGATAGCGTTTCTGCACCCAGCCGATCCCGTGCTCGCCCGAGACCGCCCCCCCCATCGCCACCACCCGTTCGAAGAGTTCGCCGATCGCGCCCGGCAGGCGGTCGGTCCACTCGGCGTCGGAGAGGTCACGCTTGAGGATGTTGACATGCAGGTTACCGTCGCCGGCATGCCCGTAGGTGATGGCCGACAGGCCGTGCCGGGTGGTGATCTCCCGCACAACCCGCACCAGTTCGGGCAGGCGCGCCCGCGGCACAACCGTGTCCTCTTCCTTGTAGATCGACACCGCCTTGACCGCTTCGCCGATCCCGCGACGCATCTCCCACAGATCGTTCATCCTGGCGAGATCGTCGGCCAGCAGCACGTCGCGTGCACCCTCGGCCAGGCAGATCTCACCGACCGTCTCCGCGTCCTTTTCGAGCACGGACCGGTCATTGCCGTCGAGTTCGAGCAGGAGATGCGCCTCGGCATCCGACTGGGGAAACGACTTGCCGAACTTCTCCTCGGCACAACGGACCGCAGCCCCTTCAAGGTACTCGGCCGCCGATGGAATCAGGCGGGCGCGGAAGATCTTCGTCAATGCGACCGCCGCCTTCTCCCCCTCTTCAAACGGTGCCACCAGCATGATGCGATGCTTCGGCAGCGGAATCAGCTTGAGTGTGACCTCGGTCACGATCGCCAGTGTCCCCTCGGATCCGACCAGAATCTGCGCGAGATTGTACCCGCTGACATTCTTGAGCAGCTTGCCGCCCCAGCGGATCAGATCGCCGTTTGGCAGCACCGCTTCGATACCGAGGACATAGTCCTTGGTGACGCCGTACTTGAGCGCGCGCGGGCCGCCCGCACACTCGGCGACATTCCCGCCGATCACACACGATCCCCGGCTGGCCGGGTCGGGCGGATAGAACAGTCCTAATTCCTCGACCGCCTCCTGCAGGGTCTGTGTCACCACGCCCGGCTGCGCCACGACCGCCAGGTTGTCAGCGTCGATTTCGAGGATACGGTTCATGCGATCCAACGAGAGCGACACGCCCCCGGACACCGGCAGCGCGCCGCCCGACAGCCCGGTCCCGCCGCCCCGCGGGGTCACGGGAATCCGCCGCGCGGCGCAATGGCGCATGATCGCCTGGACCTGATCGGTCGCCGACGGCCGTACAACCACCTCGGGGAGAAAGCACAGATCCTCGGTCTCATCGGCCCCGTAGATTTCGAGGTCGGGTTTCTCGGTGAGAACGTAGTCGTCGCCGCAGATCGCACGCAGCGCCGCAAGATCGTCGGGGGTGAGTTTGTGGAATGTCGCAGTCATCGATATTGCCATTTAACGACAAGGCCGAGACAGAACGGCTCACACACGCGCGCCCTATCCGCCTCCCGTCGCCCCCGCCCGCGCTTTCAACTCATCGACCATCCGGCCGATGCGCCTCAGGTAATACAATGCGACCGCCAACGGAGCGACCATGAACACCGCGAACACCGGCCAGTACAGGTCCATACCGCCCGATCGCGCCGCCGCCACAATCAGCCACACGACGTAGAGCATGATCGCGTCGATACACAGCGCGATCGCCAGCATCATCTCCCGCAGGATGTCATAGACCGGCTCGCGCATCTTTGGCGGCAGCGCCTTGACATCGTTTTTGCGGGGGTGATTGTAGACTTGGGGAAAACGTAACGCCACGAAGAACAAGATCCCCATTACCGTCGCCACGATCGGCATCAGCCAGAACGAGAGCGACGATTTCGACGCGTGCCGGTCGGGATTCCCCTTTGCGTCGAAATGGACCGGCACCTGGTCCGGCAGTTCCTGCCACGCAGCGAGCGGCACAAGCCAGATCGCCATGAGCAGAACCAGGTGGAGTATCACCAGCCAGCGTGCCGCACCTTCGCGCGGGAACATGGAGGTCGCCCCCTACAGATTGAAGTCGCCGTGTTTCCTGATATGCTCGACCAGACCGCCGTCGGCCAGAATCTCGGTCATGATCGGCGGTAACGGCTCGAAACGCCGTTCAATGCCCCGGTCGGTGTCGATCAGGATTCCGGCGGCGAAATCGACGCTCAACGCGTCGCCGTCGGCGATCCCGTCGGTATCGACCTCGATCGCCGCCAGACCGACGTTGATCGCGTTGCGGAAGAAGATCCGCGCAAACGACTTGGCGAAGATCGCGCGCGCACCCGACAACCGGATGATCACCGGCGCCTGTTCGCGCGACGAACCCATACCGAAGTTGTCACCCGCGACAACGAACTCGCCCGGCTTGACACCCGCGGCATAGTCGGCGCGCGCATCTTCCAGAGTATGCGAAACCAGTTCCGGCATGTTCGACAGGAGGTGCACATACCGTCCCGGGAAGATCAGGTCGGTCGAGATGTTGTCGCCGAACAGCCAGGCGCGTCCGGACTCTGTCATCACATCACCTCCCGCGGATCGGTGATCACACCGGCGATCGCCGAAGCGGCACAGGTCGCCGGCGAAGCGAGGTAGATAAACGCTTCAGGATTGCCCATCCGCCCTTTGAAGTTCCGGTTCATCGTGGAGATGCAGTTCTCGCCCGAGCCAAGAATACCGGTCTGCACCCCGGCACAGGCGCCGCAACCGGGGGCGTTGATCAATCCCCCCGCCGCGACAATCGTCTGCCACAGCCCCTCTTCCAGCCCCTGCATGTAGACCGTACGCGAGCCGGGCATCGCGATCAGGCGCGTCCCCTTGGCCACTTTCTGGCCGTCGAGAATCGCCGCCGCTTCGCGGAAATCTTCGATCCGGCCGTTCGTGCAGGTCCCGATGTAAACCTGGTGCACGCGGAGACCCTTGACCTGCGGGTCGCTGATGCCGACGACGCGATCGACGTTGTGCGGCATCGCAACCTGCGGTTCGAGCGTGCCGACGTCGACCGTCATATCGAACCGGCAGGGGGCATCGGGATCGCCGGCCAGCGGACGATAGTCATCGAGGCGGCCCTGCTCAGCGAAATACTCTCTGGTCTTCTCGTCACTGGGACAGAGGCCGCACTTGGCCCCGGCCTCCACCGACATGTTCGGCAGCGTCGCCCGCTCGGCAACCGACCAGGAGTCGATCGCCGAACCGACAAACTCCATCGACCGATAGGTCGCGCCGCCCGAACCGATCGCGCCGATGATGTGCAGCATCACATCCTTCGGATAGACACCGCGTGACAGCGTGCCGTTCAGGGTAAAACGCATCGTTTCGGGAACCTTCAGCCAGGTCCGCGAGAGAAACATCGCAATCGCGACGTCGGTCGACCCCATCCCGGTCGCCAGCGCGGCCACCGCGCCGCCGGTGACGGTGTGCGAATCGCCGCCGATGATGATCTCCCCCGGACGGGCGTAGCGTTCGAGCATGATCTGGTGGCAGATCCCCTCCCCCACGTCGCTCAGCTCGACGTTCCATTTCTCGGCGAAATCGCGGATCGCGCGGTGCTCGTTCGAGGCGGCGACCGTCGAGGTCGGCGAGGCGTGATCGAGAAAGAAGCGCACACGTTCCGGGTTTTTGAATCCGGCGAAGCCCAGATTCCCCAACTGGGTGATCGCCAGCGGCCCCGAGAGGTCGTGCGCGAAGACCTGGTCGACCGGAACCATGACGAGTTGTCCGGGACGGACCGTCTCACCCACTTTCGCGGAGATGATCTTTTCGGCGAGTGTCATGGGCATCGAGGCAACTCCTGTTCTGTGTGGTCACGGCGTTCCGCCGAGAGGCCCAGTATAACCGCCGGGCGCCCCCCGAACCAGACCGTTTTGGGAACAACCCGGTGCTCAGACGCGGCGTTGCCCGGTCACGCGCTCGAAAATGGCCGCGTTCCGGACGAACGCACGGTACTCGACGATCCCCGCGCGGACACCGAGCGCAACTATCACGCCCGCCAGGACCGGATGGATCCAGAAAGGGATGCGCCCGATCCACCCCACCCCAGCCGCGATCAAAGTCACGGTAGCGAGAATCGCGAGCAAGACCCCGCGTCCCACGACGTCGCGGACAAGGGCGCGCGCCTGTTTCGGAATATCATCGTCGAGACCGCGGGCGCGGCAGATCGATTCGATCGCCGTGCGCATCCCCACGAAGTAGTAAACCGTCATCACCTGCGACAACGAGAATAAGAACGTGAATATCAAGCCGATGAGGGAATGGGTCACCGGCGACGTTGCCTCAGCGCGGAAGAATCCGAACACTCCGGCGACGACAATCCCGGACAATCCAACCCACTTTGCCGAGATCAAAAGAAGAGTAAGCATAAGGCGGGAGTCGTTGTCCCCGCGGAGGCACGATCACAGCGCACTCCGCGGACGATCGTTTATGAGCCCGGGATCACACGGTATTTCAGTGCGGCGAGTTCCACCGCCGGGAAATTGCCCAGCGACCGCGCGACCGCCGCGACCAGCGATTCCGGTGTGTCGTAGCGCACCCGCACCGACCAGGCGCTCCACTCGCCATCGAAAGTCACGACCCACTGCCCGTCCTGCCAGCGCATTCGTCCCTCGACATCGGGGTACCGCCGCTCCGACCAGCGGATAGCATAAGACGCGTCTCCCTGCGGGATGATCGTCCCCCGTCCCCGTGAGACAACCGCACTGTCATCTTCGTCGACAAGGGTCCTTTCGACAATAAGTCCGGTCCCGGTCGAGTCGGGAGTGATGACGAGGGTGTCGCTGTAGTCGGTCATGAAGAAACGGCCGCTGCCGACCCACACCTGTCCTGGTGCCTCGGTAAAATGCCGGACCGGGTCGATACGGACAAACCCGAGCGAGTCCTGCGCCGCCGCGTCGGCGGTCAGAATCGATCCCGCCGCCAGCATTATGACGACCGCCATGACCCGAATCAAACGCACATGCACCGTACCGCAACACAACCATGTGGCGGTACACCCTGCACCGCCGTTACTTGGATTACCCACGTTGTCGTGACCTCCGATTTACTCGCCGATGATCTGCACACGGACCCGCCGCCGCCGGGCGCGGTTGTCGAACTCAAGAAACACAATCTGCTGCCAGGTTCCCAGGTCGGGCTTGCCGTCAACCACGGCGGTCGTAAACGACGTTCCGATCAGGGCCGAGCGCAGATGCGCGTACCCGTTGCCGTCGCCCCAGGTCGCGTCGTGTTGATATGGTACACCGGCGGGAATGAGACGTTGCATCAGGTCGGGCAAATCCCTGATCAGCCCGGGTTCGTATTCGATCGTCGTCACGGCCGCGGTGGAGCCGGTGGCGCAGACGCAGACGATGCCGTCCAGGATGCCGCTGGTGGCCACCGCCTGCAGAACGAGGTCGGTGAGATCGACGATGGCCCCGTCACCATCCGTGCGGAATTCGATCGTCTTCGTTCCTACCAAGTTCCACTCCCTATAGTCCCGGGACCCGGGGATCCGGCACTGCCAGGTGCCGCTTAATCTTCCGGGTCGCGGTGCGCACGAATGGTTCGCGGCGCACTTCCCACTCGGTGATGCGCTTGTATTGGGCAAGCTGCGCGCACGCGCGCCCGACCGCCTCACTCAAAGCACCTCTCAGCCACACCGCATCATCAAGCTTTCCGGGCTCGGTCGTTTTCAGCCATTCACGGTCGGGCACTATAATCGCCGCCACCGTCTCGCCGATCCGTCCCGGTCGTGTCTTCCCGTAAACCAGAGACTCGGCGATTTCCGGCTGGGCGTCCAACACCCCCTCGATTTCTTCCGGGTAGATGTTTTTCCCCGCGCCCGACACGATCACGTTCTTGGAGCGCCCGAGAATATGCAGGTGCCCATCGCGGTCAATCCGGCCGAGATCACCGGTCAGAAGCCACCCATCCTGGAGAATCGCCGCGGTCTCCGCCGGGCGCCGCCAATACCCTTGCGTGACATTCGGGCCGCGCACCACGATCTCCCCGGTGCCGTCGGGTGCAGGGTCGCGCAGCGATACCTGCACTCCCGGTAACGCCGGCCCGACCGTGTCGTAGCGGTGCGCCCCGGTCCGATTGACCGATACGACCGGCGACGCCTCGCTGAGACCGTAGCCCTGCACGAGCGGGATACCGATCGTATCGAAGAACTCGGCGACCTCAGCCGGCAACGCTGCCCCACCGGATACCACCACCTGCAGCGAGGCCAATCCCCCTCGCTTGCGCACCGACGCCAGCAGCAAACGGCCCGCACGCCGCCACCCGGCCGCGCGCGCCAGCCGTGAGAGACGGCACAACAGGGTGAAGGTACGGCGGCGGAACGGTGTGGCTTCTCGAACGCGGCGCTGGATGGTGGCCGCCAGCTTCTCGAACAGCAGCGGCACTCCC
>DATKYL010000412.1:0-19330 GCA_035528515.1 Acidobacteriota bacterium
TGTAATCGTCGATGCTCATGCTGTCGCCGAGAGCGAGATAGACGCCGGCCGGAGAAGGAGAGGTCGTCATGAGTGTGCGCCTCGGCCGGTGACGGCACTCCCGAATCGGACAGTGCTTACCGCGCGGCTCGATGATCGCAGCAGCGTCGCCAGAGGAAGTAAATCGGAATGCTGAGAACGATGACACCCAGGCCGATGATCGCGTCGCGCGTGTTGTCGATGAAGAGCTGCGCGGCGAGACCGGTGGCCACGATCAGGAACAGAATCGGCGTAATCGGGTAGAGCGGCACGCGGTACGGGCGGTCGGCCCGCGGACGACGGATACGCAGGATGATCGCGCCGAGGGTAACCAGAATGAACCAGATCATCGCGATGAAAACGAAGTACCGGATGATCTGCTCGAACGTCCCGAGGAGGCAGTAGATGGCCGACACGACCGCAAGAATCCCCAGCGCGTTTGCGGGCGTGCGAAACCGCGGATGGACCCGACCGACCGATTCGAAGAAGAGCCCGTCGCGCGCCATCGCGTAGAACACCCGCGAACCGGCGATCACCATGCCGTTGATGCTGCCCACCGTCGAAACCAGCACGAGAAGGGTAACGAACAGGGCGCCGCCGCTGCCGAAGACGTGGGTCGCCATATCGACCGCTACGGTGTCGGTCGCCGCGATGCGCGGGATGCCGAGCACATAGACATAGGCCGTGTTGACGAGGATGTAGATGCCCGTGACCAGCAACGTACCGGTCAGGAGCGCGCGCGGCAGGTCGGTGCGTATGTTCCGCACTTCACCGCTGAGCGTGGGCCCATCCGCCCACCCCTCAAACGTCCAAATAACCGCCGCCATCCCCAGTGCCCAGGCGGTGGCGCTCCAGCCCGCGGTCGGGGATGCGAAGATCGGCGTCAGATTCTCCCAACGGCCGGACATGAACACGATCGGGACCAGAACGAGGGATACGAGGGCAGTGACCTTGGCGGCCGTGAACGCGCGCTGTACGCGGGCGCCCAGAATGACACCGAGCATGTTCAAGCCGCACATGAAAATGGCGAGGACCGCCGCCACATAGGGCTGCCCGCCGGGACTGATGGGCACCAGGCGGTTGAGATAGGCGGCGAAAACAACCGCCACCGCCGCCACCGAGGCCGGGTAAGTGATGAACAACGCCGACCAACCGAAGATGAAAGCCGGCGCTTTCCCGAAGGTCTCCCGGAGAAAGACATAACTGCCTCCGGTGCGCGGGAACATCGTCGCCATCTCGGCATAGGTGAGGGCACCGGTCAAAGCGAGGAGACCGCCGAGGAGCCAGACGGAGATCATGGGGCCGAAACGATCGAGCGACCCGGCGATCTGGGGCGGCGTGGCAAAGATGCCGGAACCGATGACGATGCCCACGATCAGCGCGGTGGCATCCCAATGCGTGAGGACACGCCTCAGTCCGCCGGCTGTCCCTGCCGGGCCATTGGTCTCTGGTGCCGGGGTCTTTCGCATCGAAGATCGGGCCTGCGATTCCCTCTGCCGAGAGCAACTACCGACCCTCTTGCCTTAGAATCAACGGTAATGTTCGGAATGGCACGCTGAAAAAAGCGGCGGCCCCGGCTGAAACCGGGACCGCCGCCTGCAATCAGCATATACTCGGTGAGGACTACCAGTTACCGGCCACCGGACGAATTCCGCTTGCCGGAGCGGTTCTCCGTCGACGAGCCATCATCGTCGCCGTTCCCCACCGGCGCGCGCGCGCCGGAGATACGGCAAGGCAACGGCCCACTGTTGAACAGATAGGCGGCCAGGTAGCGCATATCGTCTTCATTGACCATGCCGTCGCAGTTAACGTCGGCTTCGACCGGCATCGTGCGTCGCGTCGCACCGGCGACTGTCGGTGTGGCGGCACCACCGTCGTGGGTATAGAGCAGCCGCGCCAGCCGCGTCAGATCCATCACGTCCAGTGTCCCGGAGTTGTCGATATCGCCGGCATACACGCCGCCATCACAGTCCTTGGGATCGATCTCGATCGTGTAAGTGCGGGTCGCGGTACATTCATCCTGGCACTCATTCGTGCAGCGGACCGCGATGGTGACTTCGGTGGCGGTCTCAACCTCCAGACACCACTCATTGCCCCGGATCTCCCCGTCCCCGTCTAACAGCACACAAGTGACACCTGAGGTGTACGGATCAGCGAAGTGGATCGGGAGACACAGCTCTCCCGGTTCGCAGAGCACGATACGCCCGCTGGCCGGCAGGTTGCAGGATGGCAGATCGCTGCCGTCGATAAACACGCGCATCTGCCGCTGGTCGATCACACCGCATGCGTCGGTGCAGCGGATCGTCACGTTGACGACCTCGTCGCCGCCGCTGGCCGCGTAACACCAGTAGTCACCGGACATGTATCCCGGCCCGAGGATCACTTCGCAAATCTCAAGGTTCTTGTTCCGGTCCTCGGTGGCAATCGGGATGCAAATCTCCTGGGGACCACAGATGTTCTTGGTGACCTGCTCGGGAATGTCGATCACCGGGGGGTCGTTCAGATCCAGGATAATCATGAACGACTCTTCACAAAAATGTCCGCAGGCATCGGTGCACCGCACGGTGACGATCGCTTCTCCCTCGCTGATGGGCAGGTAGGTCCAGTTCCCGTCAATCAGTTCCCCGGGGCCGTCGATGACCATACATGCGATCAGATCGCCGTCGGGGTCATCCGCCCAGACCGGCAAGCTGATCGGCTCAGGCGGGCAGATGACAACCAGCGTATCGTTAGGAACGTGGCAAACGGGTGGCGAGCCTTCCAGATCCAACGTGATCGTGAAGGTGTTGACGCAGGTCGCGCCGCATTCATCCGTACACGTGATCGTGACCGTCACATCGCTTGTGCCTCCGGGCGTATAGCACCACTGACCCGACGTGATCTGACCCGGCCCCTCGGTCAGGACGCAGCTCACCAGGTTGTCATCGGCGTCGGTGGCCGACACCGGGAGACATATCTGACGCGGCTCACAAAGGACAATCGTCGTATCCCCGCTGGGCAGACGGCAGACCGGTGGTTCGTTGATATCGACGGTCACCGTGATCGTATCCTGAGCACTCCCGCAAGCATCCTCCACACGGGCGATGATCACGGAGACACCGGATTCGGTCGGCGTGAAGCAGATGCGGCTGTTCGCGGCATCGACCGTTCCCGGTCCTGAGACCACGCTGACGCTGAACTGGTCGCCGCCGAGCCCGTCGGCCGCGGTATACGGCAGGCAGACCGACGCCGGCTGGCAGAGGAAGAACGACGCCGTGCCGCCGCCGTCGAAGGCAATCGTCGGACTCGACAACAATTCGAAGGTGACCGCGAAGGAACCGGAACACGAGTCGCAGCCGGTCTCCGACACGCAGAGGACGGAGACATTGACGGTACCCGGCACCGTTGGTGTGTAGGTCCAGTTGCCCTGGAACAACGATCCCGGACCGGATGTGATCTGGCAGACAGCGCCGGTGGCCCAGACCGGGAGCGCGACTTCGGTGCCCAGACACAAGGTGATCGTCGTGTCATTGGGGAGATTGCATATCGGCGGCACACGGGCCGGGAACGACATATCCCAGCCGATTTCACACGAGTCGCCGCAGGGATCGGTGCAGACCACCCGGACCGAAATCTGCTCGCCGGGTGTCGGTATATACTGCCAGCCGGCATCGGTCAGCTCACCGGGGCCGTCGAGCCGACACGTGACCGCGTCCCCGTCGGGATCGATGCTCGTGAATGGCACGAAGGCAATAGACGGCGTGCAAATCGGAGACGACGGCGTGAGAAACTGGCACGACGGGGGCTGGTTCATTTCAAACGTCACCGCAAAACTCCCCCGGCAACCGGCGCCACAGGTATCGACACACTCGATACCGACGGTGAACGTCGTGTCCCGGTCAGCCGGCGTGTAGCACCACGCGCCGTTCGTGATCGTTCCCGGACCGGAACTGATAAAGCACTGCGCCGCGGGGCCGTCACTCTTGGTGACTTCCACCGTGATCGGCAGACAGACAAGGACCGGATCACAGAGCACGATCGTGGTGTCGTTGGGGAGGACACAGATCGGCGGTTGACCAACGTCGAATTCGACGCAGAACCGCGCTTGGCACTCGGCTCCGCACTCATCGACGCAACGGATGGTGACACACTGCGTCTCGTCGCCGCTCGGCATGTAGACCCAGTACCCGCTCTCCAGACGTCCCACGCCGCCGGCGATCTCGCAACGCAGGAGATTGCCGTCGCTGTCGGTGCCGAAAACGGGCAGCCGGACTTCGGCGGCCTCACACAGACCGATCAACGTATCATGCGGCACGTGACACACTGGGGCCTCGTTGATGTCGATGACCACGTGGAACGGGATTTCACACCGGTTGTCGCAGTCGTCGGCGCACGCGACGCGCACGTCGAACGCCTCAGTCTTGCTCGCTGTGTAACACCAGCGTCCGCCTACCACTTCTCCGGGACCCGAGACGACCCAGCAGGACACAGTCGCGTCACACGCGTCACTGCCGCCGACCGGCACACAGACTTCACTTCCGGGATCACAGAGGAAGAATGAGGTATCCGGAGGCACCCGGTCGCAGACCGGTGCGGTCTCGTCATACACGGTGATGATCTGTTGGCAGGTGTCTTTGTTGCCGCAGGCATCGGTGGCGACCCAGGTACGAACAATCGTGCCGGTGTAACCACCGCAGCCATTGAGTTGTTTTGTCTCCTTGAAGTCCACCGTGACGCCCTCGCAGTTGTCGGTCGCCGTGACCGACGGCGGCGGCGGCACGGGTGCGTCGCAGAGGATCCGGATGCCACCGGGGCATCCGCTTAGAACCGGCGGAATGGTGTCCATTACGGAAATCAGCTGCATGCAGAATGTGGAATTGCCGGCATCGTCGGTGGCCGTCCAGGTGCGCTCAATCGTGAACTCGTTCGGACAGGAACCGTCGATGACATAGTCGCTATGATCGATGTCCGGATCTTCATCGCAGTTGTCCGTCGCCGTGGCATACCCCGTGTTCTCGGGATCGGTCGAGTCATGACATTCCAGGGTGACATTGGGCGGACAAACGATTTTGGGCGGCTCATTGTCGGGCGTGATGACGACCAGGGCGGTGTCGGAGGCCGTGCAACCGTTGGTCGGATTGGTCACGGTCAGGATGTACGTGCCGGATGCGTCGACCAGAGGATTCGGCGTCGTGGCGCCCGATACGATATGGCCGCCAGCTGTGGCGATCCAACTGAAAGTCACACCAGGCGTGGCGGATGAGCCGCTCAGCGTCGTTTCGGTGACCGAGCAGGTCAGGAACTTGTCGGGGCCCGCGTCGACATCGGGTGGTGTGGTGTCAGCCGTAACCACCACCGTATCCGCCGACTCACAACCGGCGGCGCTGCTCACGGTGAGAACATAGGTTCCCGGGGCGTCCACTTCCGGAGTCCACGTGTTGGCACCGGACACGATGTGCCCGCCGTCATAGACATCCCACTCGAACGTCACGTTCGGTGTCGTGGATGATCCCTGGAGTTCGACCAGATCAACCAGGCAGGTCAGATGCTTGTCCGGGCCGGCATTGACATCGGGACGGGTGGTCAGGTTGAGAGCGACCAGGTCGACAAAGTCTTTCAGCACGGCCTGATCCGACAACGCCGAAGCCTTTGTCCGTACAAACAGGATCGGGACGTCCAAGCACGGTTGAAGATTGACCAGAAGCTGGGTGACGTTGAGCGCCGCTTCGGCAAACGCATTGACCTCGTACGATGTGCTGCCGAACGCCGAGTACGGAACCCAAACAGCCGAGTCGATGTTGGCCGCAGCAAACGCCACATTGGGAGCGGGGATAATATCGTGATAGGCGTAGTCATTCTTGGGATCCGGCTCCCAGCGTTCCACGTAGAAGGTCGCTTGCCGGCCACCATGACTGAGTTCCAGCGTCACCAGTAGATCGCCGACGGTGCGGCCACTGTCCGGACCGAACGAGGTAAACGTCCCGTTGGCGTTCTTGGTGAGCGGCGACTGCAACAGTTCAAAGTCGATATAGCTGCTCCCGGTCGTGCTCAGCCGGTCGCCGGCCATGAAGATCCAGACATCACCGTTGGGCGCCACCCGCGTGTGGAAGAGCGCGTGGCTGATGTCGTCCTTCTTGGGCGGCTTGGGCTCGCCCATCGTCCAGGTCCAGTTGTTGGGGTCCCCGTTCTTCTTGGTTCCGCCGTGGAACACGCTCAGGTCTTCGTGCTGTGTCAGATCAAAGATATGAAATGTCGTCGAGGGATCGATGGGATTGCCGGCGTTGTCCATGACCGCCGTTCCCGGCGGGTTGCTCCCGGGGACCCAGTCGTTGGCCGTATTGAACGGAGCCGTTGATGGTGAGTTCGACAGCAGATTGCCGTCGATGCCGAATCCTGCCGGCGCGCCCGGCCCCTGCGCGAATGCCACGGTTGTTACGAACATCGCGCCGAGAAGGGGCATGATCACCCATCTGCGACTCAGTCTGACGTGCGACGATACGTGTCTCATTGCAGTACGCTCCTGTTACACCATTCGAATCACGCGGGCTGGATTCCGCCGAGTCCCATTTTCTCAATTCACGGCGAGAGAAGTGTCACCCTGTTTCCATCGATCGTTCCGGGTTCCCCCGACAGGCTGACCGGAACAAAGCCATCCCCCGCTGCCCACTTACCGGCAGGCCCGTTGTCCCACACAAAGGTCGAATCGGCGGATGGTGTCCCGTCTCGTTCTTCTCCAGAAGACTGATCGAACTGACCGACACGTTGCAGCCGTCGCCGAGTTCCATCATTGTCTTCACTGTTTGTCTCTATACCATCATCGGCCGATTGCAGAAAACCTTTCCGGTTCGGATCTTAGGAAGGGGTGGAATCGGTCTGCAATCCGGTGCCACTATTGTGCAGAGGAAGCGACCGCGCGAGGCACGGGCAACATTCCGCCGCAGCACGGGATATCGATTCCCCGGTCGATCGTCTTGCCGGCAAGGTGCCAACGGCAGCGACGACACATGTCGGGGTCAGAAGAATCGAGCACCCCAGCGATGGATCGGTGGACGTTTACCGGGATGACAAGATGGCTGCCGGCCGGGGTCCGGCGTTTCGGGGATGTCCCGCACCTCGCGGGCATGAAAGATGGGTGGGGGGGGCGCGTTGAGACTACCTCACCTGCGATGACGGCATCATCGGGTGCGTCTCCTCGATCAGCATGAACTGGGGTGGCGGGGGGCCGCTCAGTTGGTGTACCATGCCACCGGGACGATGACGCCGATGCCTGTATCCCGCCACCGTAGGATGCTCACCGACTTAGGGCTGCTCTACGCCGCCGCGATCTGGGGCTCGACCTTTTTCCTGGTCAAGGGTGCGTTGGCCGACGTCGATCCGGTCGTCCTCGTCGGCTATCGCTTCTGCCTGGCCGGGCTGCTGCTCGGCGTCTATGCCGTTATATCGGGACGCGATCTGGGCGCCCATCTCGGACGCGGCATCTATCTGGGAGTGATCCTCTGGCTGCTCTATGTGCCGCAGACGATCGGGCTGGGCATCACGACCGCATCGAACTCCGGCTTCATCACCGGCCTGTTTGTGGTGTTCGTACCGCTCTTTCTGCGCCTCATCTTCAAGGGCCGGCCAACCGTCATGGAACTGGCCGCATCGGGCGTAGCCCTGGTCGGCTTGTGGGTTCTCACCGGGGGCCTGGTCGAGATGAACGCCGGCGATCTTCTGACCTTGGTCGCCGCGATGACGTACGCGTTGCATCTCCTCTATTCGGACCGCTTCATGAAACGGGGCCTCGATCCCTACGTCATCTGCTGCCAGCAGTTCCTTGTCGTCGGCGTTCTCAGTGTTCTGGCCGCCTCGGTACTGAACCTCCCGTTTGCGGTCCGGACGAACGCCGCGCTCGCTACGATCGTCTTTCTCGCGTTGTTCCCGTCGCTGTCGGCGTTCGTCGTTCAGATGCTGGCGCAACGGATCGCGCCGCCGCTGCGCGTGTCATTGATCTTTTCCCTGGAACCCGTGTTCGCGGCCGCATTCGCGTGGACGCTGGGCGGTGAAGCATTCGTCCCGCGCCGTGCCGCCGGCGGGCTCCTGATCGCCTGCGCGCTGATGCTCTCGGGGTTGCCGACGCCCCGTTTTCTGCGACGGAAACACGATCGATGACTACTGCAGAGGGGGCGTGTTCGGCGCGCTCCCATTAGGAAACTGAGATGCAGAAGTGTGACCGGGATCAGCCGGGCACGAGCCGCTTCATTTGAGCAGGTTCGGAACTCGCCCGGCTCGCGTGAATTCAACCGCCACGTCTTCGGAGTCGCAGACCTGAAGGAGCGCTTCGAGATTGTGCTTCACGCTCTCCAATCGGTACAGCCCGCTCCGATTCTCCAGTAGCTCGTCAGGATGAAAGTAGGTCGCGAACACGGTTGTCCGGTCCTGTGATCGGCGCAACGTCCTCCGGAGTTGCCGAACGAGCGGCACGAAGAGCTTCGGAATACCGGTAATGTTTATCCAGTAAGTCGGCCGCCGGAGGGCCTGGAACAACTGACCGGGGTCTTTCATCTTGCGCGTGAACTGAAGGCCGCTGATCAGACCCCATAACCGCGATCGTGAGGTGAAATTGGGCACTTCCAGCAGAGAACTGGCCTCTTCACCCGGTCGGGGCGGGCGCCGGTAGTCCGCGCGAGAAGGGTGATACGGGGTCAGGGGTGTCGGATACCAATCGAAGAAATTCTCACCGCGGCGATCAGGTGACGCCGGTCGTGTCCGCAGACCGGGGATCGCGGAGAATTCCATCGTGACACCCAACCGCTCCAATTCACCATAGGTGTCGTTATTGTGATAATCCCATCCCATTCTCACGCTTGTCGCTCTTCCGGGAAACACTTCCACAAAAGCGGCATGGGAATTCCGGAGCATCTCCAACTGCCAGGGCAGATCCGTCGCCTCCTGGTACCATTTTCGTGCGGGTTCGTCCCGACGCCAGAAATGCGGATGCCAACCCAACTCATCCCCGTCCGATTCCAGATCCGAGAGGAACGCGCGATGCTCTTTCAGGACCCAGGCGTAGTCGCCGTAGATGGTCCTGATCTGATCGTCCACGCGCAGCAGCCATGTGAATGCCGGATGGCGTCCGTTCGTGTCCGCCAGACCGCGCACCATCTCTTTCAACCGAGGGATGCCTTCAATCATCCCCCGCCAGGAAAGGATGGCGGCAGGGAGGTTCTCGACGAAGCCTTTGCGATCCGGGTCGGTATCACACCCGATCACGATGTAGACCGTGCGCATGAAGTTGTCCCCTGCTTGCGGCGGGCTCTTGTCGAGTCCACGCCGGATGCGGGACGAACGATACCAATCCCGGGCCCCACCGTCAATTCCTTGCGGGCCTGCGACCGGCAGCGGGATGTAACGCCCCGCGCGACAACGGGATGCGGCACGCGCGGGGTTCCTCGGCTCGGCGGAGTTGCTTTCCGGGAAATAAGTCCCGAACTTGGCCCGACGCCGACCGGCGGCTTCAGATCCCTCGACGGAAATGGTCCAAATGCGTGTGAGCATGTAGAATTGACGGCGAGGAGACGCGCAAGCAGTATGACAGGCGGCAAAAAGGACAGAGACTCAGAAGAGACCGGCCGTCCCAGTCGTCCCGCCCGGACCGGTCCCGGGGTCCAGATCGTCCCCTATGAACCGCGCTATCGTGACGACACTTTGGCGTTTCTCGCCAAGTGGAACCCCGAGCATCCGGAACTCGGTGACGGCGCCTTGTTCGAATGGCAGCAGGGCCGGCGCTGGCTGGCGCTTTTCCAGGGCCGGATCACCGGTCATATAGCCCAGATTCCCCACACGCTCAAGGCCGGCGGCGGCACCGTGGAACTCGGGTGGGCCGCCACCCTCGTTCTCGACACCTCCAACCCGCTTATCCAGACCTTCGCCGGAACAGCGCTCCTTGACGAAGTCACCCGGAAATCGGCGTTGACCTTCGGAGCAGTCGGCATCGTTCCCGAGATCGCCGCGACACATCGGAAACGCGGTTATGTTGTCTACGACGACGCCGTGGCCATGTACGCGCGGTTCTTTCGCCCGGCACCGGCACTCAAGTACTACAACAAGCCTGCCGTTCTCTCATTCCCCGTGCGGCTCGTGAATGTGCTCTTCCCTACCCGGAGACGAGCAGGCGATCAGAACGAGATTCAGCGCATTGACCGTTTTGACCCGGTCTGGGACGCAACCTGGGATAGACTGCTGGCGGAACGAAACGACGTCTATACGGAGCGCACGGCCGCGTTTCTCAACCACAAGATCACGCAGCCCCACAAGGAATACGTTTGCTGTATCCACACGGGCGAGAAGGGCCGGAGTCCCGCGGGATACATCATTTTCCGTCGCGCCGCCCATCGTACACGGGACCTGCGGTTGCTGAAAGTCGTTGACCTCGTAGGCACCGACTCGGCCCGGACCGCACTATTGGCACAGGCGGTGATCGCGGCCCGGCGCGCCGGCGTCGATGGGATTGTGGGATTGAATGCGGTGGGTGATCGGCGTATATTCTCACGCTGTGGGCTGTGGCTGCGTCGGCCGTTCCCAGTGGTTCTGACCGGCGGTTACGGAGGCCGGATGCAGGTGACGTTTTTCGATTCGGATCTGGACAACCTCTGGTAAAAGGAACAGACACGCGAGGATGCGAATGAACGAGAAGGACAAGATCGTCCAGGCCATTTACGCCGTTGTCGAGGAGACCAATGCCGAACTCCCGGAGGCCGAGCATCTCGCAAAGTCGCCCGACACCGTGCTGTTCGGGGAGGCGGGCAAGCTCGACTCGATGGGGCTCGTCAACTTCGTGGTCGCCGCCGAACAGAGGATCCAGGAGGATTTCGGCGTGGTGGTGTCGCTCAGTGATGATCGTGCGCTGTCGCAGCGCAATAGCCCGTTCCGGACGCTGGGTACGCTGATCGAGTACGTGGGCACTCTCCTCAAGGAAACCGGGAAATGAGCGACCAAGCCGTCATCATGATCACCGGTACGAGCAAGGGTATCGGCCGGTACCTGGCCGAGTACTATGCCGGGCGCGGGAATACGGTTGTCGGCTGCAGCCGCTCCGCGGCGGATTTCACGCTCGACAATTATGTGCACTACGAGCTGGACGTCGCCGATGAAGCACGGGTGACGGTGATGTTCGCCGACGTGCGCCGTCGCTTCGGTCGTCTCGACGTGCTCATCAATAATGCGGGCATCGCCTCGATGAATCACATTCTGCTCACACCGATGCGGGCGGTACATCAGATCATGAGCACGAACGTGATGGCGGCGTTCCTGTTCTGCCGCGAGGCGGCCAAACTGATGAAGCGGCGGAAATTCGGCCGCATCGTGAATTTCGCCACCGTGGCGACGCCGCTGAAACTCGAGGGGGAGGCGGCGTACGCGGCCTCAAAGGCCGCCGTGGTGTCACTGACCGAAATCCTGGGTCGCGAGTTGGCGGATTTCGGGATCACGGTGAACGCCGTCGGCCCGACCCCGGTCAAGACCGATCTGATCCGCGGCGTCCCCGAGGAGAAATTGGAAATCCTCGTCAACCGGCAGGCGATTCGCCGCTTCGGCGAGATGCGGGATATCAGCAACGTCATCGATTTCTTCATCCAACCCGCAAGCGACTTCATCACGGGCCAGGTCGTGTACCTCGGCGGCGTCTGATGTTCATTGATTTTCTCACCGACCGCTTCACGGAAAGTCCGGAGGCCGACGCCATCGTCTGGCGTGACCGGGTCAATACTTTCGCGTGGCTTCTGGAGCGG
This sequence comes from Acidobacteriota bacterium, assembly GCA_035528515.1. Lineage (GTDB taxonomy): Bacteria > Zixibacteria > MSB-5A5 > WJJR01 > WJJR01 > DATKYL01. The sequence goes on from DATKYL010000412.1 coordinate 11,766, forward strand.
CTTGATCACTGGCGGCGCACCCTCGATGCGCACGACGTCGGGGCCGGGACCGTTGTCGTACTGGAATCCGATTACTCCGCTGATGCGGTCGCCCTCTTTCTCGTGCTGATCGAGCGCGGGTGTATCCTGGTGCCGCTGACCGACTTCACCGAACCGAAACGGTCGGGATACGTCCGGACCGCCCAGGGAGAGCGTATTGTGCGTCTCGACGCGGGCGGCGGCTTTTCGGTGACAGAACTCCCCGGACCGGCGGACCACCCGCACTATCAACAACTGCGAATTGACGGCCATCCGGGCCTGGTCCTGTTCTCTTCCGGTTCGACCGGGGAGAGCAAGGCCGCGGTTCATGATTTCGCCAAGCTGCTGGTGAAGTTTCACCGGCGCCGGCACAACCTGCGGACGCTGGCGTTCATGCTGTTTGATCACATCGGCGGGATCGATACGCTGTTGTATTCCCTCTCCAACGGCAGTTGCGTCATCACCGTGGTCGATCGCTCGCCGGACTCGGTGTGTCGTGCCGTCGAAAAATACGGCGTGCAGGTGCTGCCGGTGACGCCGACGTTTCTGAACCTCCTCTTGCTCAGCGAGGTCTACAAGAAGTACGACCTCTCATCCCTCGTGTACATCACCTACGGCACCGAAGTCATGCCCGAGGAAACGCTCAAACGGTGCGCCACGCTGTTCCCCGATGTCACGCTCCTCCAGAAATACGGCACCACCGAGGTGGGTACTCTCCGCTCCAAGTCGCGCTCCTCGGATTCTCTCTGGATGAAGATCGGCGGCGAAGGATATCAGACCCGGATTGTCGATGGCCAACTGCAGATCAAGGCGGCGTCGGCGATGCTCGGTTATCTGAACGCTCCCAGCCCGTTTACTGAGGACGGCTGGTTTATCACCGGGGACGAGGTGATCCAGGACGGGGAATTCCTCCGCATTCTCGGCCGCCAGTCGGAAGTCATCAACGTCGGCGGCGAGAAGGTCTACCCCGCCGAAGTCGAAAACGTCATCCAGCAGATGCCGGAGATCGCCGACGTCGTCGTCTACGGCGAGCGCAACCCGCTCGTCGGCAACATCGTGTGCGCCCGGGTCAAGCCGGCTCAACCGGGCGATCCGAAAACCATCGCCTTACTCGTCAAGCGACACTGCCGCCGACACCTCGAGAATTTCAAAGTGCCGGTCAAGGTCCACGTTTCGACCGAAGACCAGCACAGTCCCCGCTTCAAAAAGATGCGGCGCGGACTCTGATCCCGATTGATCATCAGCGAATATGGAACGGCGCGACTGCACTGGGACAGCAGTCGCGCCGTTGAACATCTGCGGCGATTCGAGGGTCCTACCGGATTCCGCAGCCGACACCTAAGGCACCGCGATCGACTCCGCCTTCCCCTGTGCCGACGCACGGCGACGCCGCATCGAGATGATAGTCTCCCGCTTCCGGATCACAGTACAGCGGATCCGCCTCCAGCGAATTAACGCCGGGAGAAAACCCATAGAAGTCACCGAGTTGATTGTTCCAGAGGGCATTGTAGTCGATGGTTACCTTGCCAATGACCTCGTCGTCACCGCCGATCGCACCGCCCCACCAGGTGGTGGAGATGGTGTTGGTCACGAGATTATTCTTGATAACACCGCCGACATCGGCATGCCGCGCCCACCAGATGGCGTTGCCGGCGCCATCGGCGATCCCGGCCACGCATGCGTCGAACGTGTTCCCGATGACCATGGCAACGTCACGTCCCGAATTGGCCATCCCGCCACCGAAGCTGGAGGTATCCTGAACGAAGAGGTTGCCCGTGATGATGATCGGGAACCCTTCATACAGGTAGATTCCTCCCCCTCCGAGCTCCGCGAAATTGCCGCGGAAGAGATTGCCGGCGATTACACAGACCGGCTCCACGTCGCCATACGCCTTCGCCGCCTTGGCGATCCGGTTATCCGAGAGTATGCCGCCGCCGAGCACCGCACGATTCGAATCGATCACGTTGCGGAACACATCGGCACTGGCTTCATTCATCAGAATCCCGGCGCCCGCGTAAGATTCGTTGCGATAGATGAAGTTGTCGGCGATCAGGGCGAGTCCCGGCCCGGTCAGGGCAATGCCTCCCCCCGTATTGTCGCGGATGTGGTTCCGACGAATGGTCGGCGCGGCATCGGAGCAAAAAACACCGGGTGCGTCGCTGGCATGTTGGACGACAAAACCGACCAACTCCGTACGGCGGGACACGTCCGCGAAGCTGATGGGCGATGATCCGATCCCGTCGGGCTCGAGGATAACACCATGTGACACGGTGTCGCCGAGCATGACGATGTACTTGCTGAGGACCACCACGTTCTCCGTGTACGTCCCCGGTGCGACAAGCACGGTGTCACCGTGGGAGGCGGCATCGACCGCTTCCTGGATCGTCGGATGGTCCTCCGGCACCCGGAGCACCTCGCCGGACAGCGGTAGGTCACTGCAGTAGCGACCTGGGGCCTGGCCGTCCCGGAAAACGTGGCGGACGAGAAAGACGACGTCCAGAACATTAACGACACAATCGCCATTCACATCGATTGCCAGGATCCCGTCGGGTGTCAACGCATCACGGAAGACGATATCGACCAGGGCAACAACATCCTCGACCGTAAACACCCCGTCGTTGTTGAGATCACCCGGGGTTGCCAGTTGGAAGGACCACACAGGTGACTCGGACATCGATCCCTGTTTATCAACCGCCTGGACTTTCCACCAATAGCGTTGCCCCGGCGAGAGAACGGGATCAGAAACGTAGTCGGACTGGGTGATGCCGGCATACTGGACGGCAGAGGCGAGATCGCTGTCGGTGGCCAAGTGCAGAATGTACCAAGCGATCCCCGTGCCCGGATCAGGATCGAACGCGTCGTCCCAATCGAATGGCGCGGCCAGGCTATGCACGACCGATCCATCACTCGGAGCCGATAGCTCAAAAGGCAGGGGCGGCGTGTTGATCATGTCGAGCCAGAATGAACGGGTGGCGCACCAAGGGCCGTCTTCAAACCCATCCCAGGCACGGCTGCGCCACCAGTACATGCCGTTTTCATTGGTGAGAGGCGGATCCACATCCCAAACCGTGGCACCGGACCCGCCCGGCAGACCGGCGACGGCGGCAACCAGTTCGGTCAGAGCCTCGTCGGAATAGACCTCAAACTGGTACGTGAGCGGATCGTTTTCCGCATCGTCGGCGTTGATCACCAACAGAGACGGTACTACAGTATCCACGACGGCGCCGTCGGGCGGAGCGTAGGGCTCAGGAGAACCGGGAGGACTGTTCATGCGGAACCGGGAGGTTCTCCAACCGCTCCATTCGATACCATTGTTGACGCGGGCCCGGGCGTGATACGTCTCCCCATCCATCAGAGGGGCGCCGCTGTATATGACCGACGTATCCGGACCCGGGATCGCCGGCGACTGCCACATCTCCGCTACCATCCAGTCGTCGTCGGTCCCGACTTCGACCTCTGACATCGCCAAAGGTTGCGCAACAGGATCGAAGTACTCCCACGCAATCAGGGGTTGGTGATCGACAAGGTGGAGGCGATCGGCGCCCTCGCCGACTACGAGATTCGCAACAAACGGTCCGCTGCACCCCGCACCGAGCGCCCCGATGTCACTCCCGCCTGCGCCGGTTCCCAGGCACGGGGACAGGGCATGCAGAGTGTAGATGCCCGTACTCTGATCACAAAACATGGGATCGACCGCAATATCGTGAGCCCCGGGAGACAGATTGTCGTAGTCCCCACCATAGTTCTCGAACAGATCGTTGTAATCGACCTCGTAGTAGTCCGAATTACCCTGCATGATCGCCGGACCATGATTGAAAGCCAGGATGTTGTTCAGGGCAACCGTCGACGTCGCATACCAGATCGTCAGCACGCCGGTGCCTTCGTCGGAACGGTTCCCATAGAAAGTATTGTTGATCACGGAATCCTGCGAACCCTCGGACGCAATGTACGCCCCACCCTTCCACGGGCAGTGATTGCCGACAAAGAGGTTGTATTTTGCGATCGTAGAGGAGAGACGGCTGTACACGCCGCCGCAGTACTGGGCACTGAAATTGTCCCGGAATGTGTTGCGCGTGATGGTCGCCGCGGCTTCGTATACGTTGACGGCGCCGCCGTTGACAGCGCAACTGTTGCCCGCAAACAGATTTGCATCGATCAGGGGGTTACCACCTGTGACCACGATGGCCCCACCCGAAGTCGCGTAGTTGTCCGCGAAGGTGTTGCCGACAATGGTCGGTGATCCGAGGGCACAGAAAACGGCGCCGCCAAGCTCACCCGGCCGATCGCCGCCTGTGAACGTGAAACCCGATACGACGGCGGCCCGAGACTCACCGCCGGTGAAGGACATCATCGGAGCCGATAATCCGGCTCCCGTGACGGTCGTCACGTCTGCCCCTCCGGACGAAAGCAATAGGATATCACGACCGCCGAATGAGAGCGCCTCGTTGTACGTTCCGGGTCCAACCAGAACCGTATCGCCGGCCAACGCAACATCAATGCCAGCCTGGATGGTCGGCTGGTCCTCCGGTACCCGGATCGTGTGAGGGATGTGAGCTGCAGGTTCGGTGCAGCCCACGCCATACGCCCCAATGTCGGCTCCCGCATATCCTGCACCCAGACACGGTGAATCGTCGTCGAGGGCGTAGTCGCCGTTCTGCCGATCGCAATACCAGGGATCCGCAGAGATATCATGCGCACCGGCAGAGAGGCCGTCGTAGTCCCCACCGTCGTTGCCGTACAGATCGTTGTAGTCGACCTCGTAGTAGTCCGAATTGCCCTGCATGATCGCCGGACCATGATTGAAAGCCAGGATGTTATTCAGGGCAACCGTCGACGTGGAATACCAGATGGTCAGCACACCGCTGCCCTCATCGGAACGGTTCCCATAAAAGGTGTTGTTGATTACAGAATCCTGCGAAGCGGAGGTCGCAATGTACGCCCCACCCTTCCACGGGCAGTGATTGCCGACAAAGAGGTTGTATTTCGCTACGGTGAATGAGGAGTTGGAATACACCCCGCCGCAATACTGGGCACTGGAATTGTCCCGGAATGTGTTGCGCGTGATGGTCGCCGCGGCCCCGTACACGTTGATGGCACCGCCGTTGACAGCACAACTATTGCCCGCAAACAAATTCGAATCGATCAGGGGATCACCGTCCGTGATCTCGATGGCTCCACCCGAAGCCGCGTAATTGTCCGCGAAGGTGTTGCCGACAATGGTCGGTGATCCGGGGGCACAGAGAACGGCGCCGCCAAGCTCACCCGGCCTGCTGCCGTCCGTGAACGTGAAACCCGAAACGATCGCGGCACGCGTCTCCCCGCCGGTGAACGATATCATCGGATCCGATAATCCGACTCCGGTAACGGTCGTTGCATCCGCTCCTCCAGACGAAAGCAATACGATATCACGACCGCCGAATGAGAGCGCCTCGTTGTACGTTCCGGGTCCAACCAGAACCGTATCGCCGGCCAACGCGACATCGATGCCGGCTTGGATGGTCGACTGATCGCTCGGAACGGCAATTGTAGAGGCGGGAGCCGTCCGAACACCGAGGAGAGTCGCCGCCCCAAGTACAAGGACAAAACAGCGTACCACAGCACACCTCCATTTGAGAGGACACGAGGAGACCGGGTTACTATCGTAAATGTGCTGACCCTCTTCGTTTTGTCAAGTGTTTACTCCCCCGTTTCTACCAGGCAATGATGATTGGACTGATGTGAGGAATCCCTTTTCTGGATGAAACAACCCTCTGCAAAAACTCCGGGGGGATCGGAGACGCGGCGACTACGCAGGTAACGTACTCGGTGTCAAGACGTTAGATAGTCCGGAGTCCATTGCGCAATCTTCGGCCTTTCCGATGGTGGGTGGTGATGCATATTTCGGCGACCGCTACCGCCCGGCAGCGTTGCCGCCTGCCGGGCACGGGCACCAAGGGAAGGGACGGAGCAACACCGAACCGCAACTCGTTATGCGACAAGCGTCCCCAACGTCAGTCGAACCCCGATAGTAGTGTGAGAGTAAGAGATGTAATGAAAACACGTCCTCACGATTCCAACGACATACAACGTGCCGTTCCACCCTGGCGACGGATCCTGCAACTCATTTCAGCGGTGGTGATCCCGTCGCTCCTGCTATATTTCATCGTTCACTCAATATGGACGCAGTGGGACCAGGTGCGTGCTCACGAGTGGCAGTTGCACGGGTGGTGGCTTCTGGCCGCCGCCTTGCTCATGTGGGTGGACCTCATCGCGATCATTCTCCTGTGGCGGTCGCTGCTGGTCGATGTGTCGCACCGGCCTCTGTCATTCGGTAGCGCCTACCGCGTTTCGACGCTGGCCAATCTGGGGAAGTACATCCCCGGCAAGGTGTGGGCGGTGATGGGGATGGTGTACCTGTTGAAACGTGAGGGATATCCGGCAGCTACCGCGCTGGCGTCAACGGTCCTCCACCAGGCCTTCATGGTCGTGGCCGGGGCTTCATTCCTGTTGCTCGTTCTGGGCGTCGAGTTTCTCGGGCGCTTCCCATTGCTTCCCGTCATCGTGGGACTGGGCGGCAGTCTCCTGGTGCTGTATCCACCCGTTTTCGCCCGCCTGTTGAACTGGGGATTACGGCTTCTCCATCGCGATCCGGTACAGATTCCGCAATCCTTCCTTCGGGCAGTCATCCGTTTCTTCCTCTACATTTTCGGCTGGGTAACCTATGGGGCATCGTTCTGGTGCATGATGCGCGGTATCGGGATCGCCCCCCCGGTGTTCTGGGAGATCGTGGCGGCGTTCGGTGCCGCGTATCTGATCGGATTCCTGGCGCTCTTTGCGCCCGGCGGCCTCGGTGTGCGCGAAGGTATCATCACGATCCTGCTTGCGCCGTATCTGCCCGCCGGACTTCCGGCGGTGGTCGCAGTGGCCGCGCGACTCTGGACAACCGCCATCGAACTCGTCGGCTTGCTGCCGTTGATCGGTAGCCTCCGACGGTTTCGCGTGACGGGCCGCGAACGGTAATCGTGCACGTCTTGGACGTCAATAGCCCGCCGCTCTGAGCTGCGCGACCGGCCCGCGCGTTGCTGCTCCTCACACCCGGTGTCATACAGCGTCGTGAGCGCCACTCCGTCCTGCTGGATCCCCGCTTGCCGCAGGGCCATCGGGACAGGATTATAGTCCTAATCCGGACCGGAGGTCTAACAGGAGGGTACGACCCTAAACCGCGCCCAGGAGGGTGTCGATATCTGTAGGGGGTGGCACACACATGGAGACAGGAAGACGGGCATGACGACGGCGACGATTTCGCAATCCCCGCTGGTGCAACGAGTTATCGCCAGCCTCAATGATTTTCCGATGTCTCGGGCCGCGGTCATTCCGACGGTCATGAGACTGACGGCCAGATCGAGCACCGCCCCGGGTGAGTTGGCCCGTGCCATTGCCAACGATCCGGCCCTCTCCGCCACCGTTTTGCGCCTCTCCAATTCGTCGTTCTACGGCCGAGTGCGTGCGGTGAGTTCACTTAAGGAAGCGGTGATGGTGCTTGGGACCGCGCTCTTGCGCTCCCTGAT
>DATKYL010000413.1:0-3241 GCA_035528515.1 Acidobacteriota bacterium
CCCCGTAGGGCGCGCCGACGAGCACATCGTCGAAGCTGTCGTCATTGACGTCGCCGATTCCCGCGACGCAGGAGCCAGACAGTTCGCCCGATGACTGTCCGGCGAAGGTGTAGAGTTCGGTGCCGTCGATCCCGGAGTAGACCGTGGCCGCACCCGCGTTGCTTCCACCGATGTCACTCAATTCAACACCGACGATGACATCGTCGTGCCCGTCGGCATTGACGTCACCCGCTCCGGCGACGGCATAACCCAGAGCATCGAGGGATGCAATGCCGGTGAATGTATACAGCAGGTTGCCGCCGTCGCCCGAATAGACGTACGCGCGTCCGGCGCCGCTGCCGCCGGCATCGTTGGCCGGGGCGCCGACAATGATGTCGGGCGTGCCGTCGTGGTCGACGTCTCCCGCACCGGCCACGGACCAGCCGAATTGATCGTATGAGGCCTCACCCGAGAAGACATGCAGGGTGGCATGCGTGTCGCCGGAGAACACGTAAACGCGTCCGGTCTGGTAGCCGGCATCGCTGTTCCCGTACGCTCCCACGGCGAAATCGGGAACGCCGTCGTGATCGACATCTCCCACCGCAGCCACGACCGATCCGAATTTGTCGCCGGCTGCTTCGCCGAGGAGAGTTGCCGACAGATTCCCAAACGGGCCGGCGTAGACCTGGACCGCCCCGGCGGACGGGCCAGCGTCGTCGTTCTGTGGCACGCCGACTAAGATCTCCCCGAAACCGTCACCGTCCAGATCCCCGATCGCGCACACGCTCTTGCCGAACCACTTCGATTCATCGGCGGGGCTCAGGACTAACGTGGCTTCGTCGCACTCGCAGGCGTCGCCGATCCCGTTGCCATTGGCGTCCTGCTGTGTCGGATCGGGCACGTTCGGACAGATATCGACGCCGCCGCAGATCCCGTCGCCGTCAAGGTCGTTGAGAACGTCGGCCGGACAGAGATCGCAGGCGTCACCGACACCGTCGCCGTCGAAGTCGAGCTGATCGGAGTTGTCGGTGGTCGTGCAATTGTCGCAGAGGTCGCCGAGAGAGTCGGTGTCGGAATTCACCTGCGCGGTATTGGGGACGACGGGACAGTTGTCCACGTCACCGCAGATCCCGTCGCCGTCGATATCGTTCAGCGCGTCGAGTGGGCAATCGTCACATGCGTCGCCGATTCCGTCTCCGTCACTTTCGGTTTGGGTCGGATTGTAGGCGGCCACACAGTTGTCGCAGACATCCCCGACCCCGTCGCCGTCACCGTCCTCCTGCTCAGGGTTTTTGGTCAGCGGACAGTTGTCGTCGTCGTTATCGATGCCGTCGTAGTCTGGATCGTCCTCATTGTAGGCGGAGTACACGGTGGCCAGTGTCGCCTTCACGATCTTGGTCATATAATCGAAATCCATCCAGGTCGTGCTGTCCCGCGGCGAGTGGTAGACGCTGGAGAAGATGTATTCGATCGCGAAGACGACATCGTACCCGTTCTGCAGGAACGGGAGATGGTCGGAGCCGCCTGAGCCGCCGGATAGAACACCGTCGACGCCCACCAGCGGAAGGGCGATATCGTGCCACATCTGGGCGAAATACGTATTCTCACCGTGATAGAGCTTGATCTTGTCGGAGTTTTCGATGTAGCCGATCATGTCCATGTTGAACATGAGGAGGATATTGTCGCCCCGAGCCACGGCGGCATCGGCGTAGTGATTCGATCCGTCCAGGCCGGTCTCCTCCGCGTCAAAGGCAATGAAGATGTACGTGACCTTGGTCTCGATATCTTTGAGGATGCGGGCGATTTCCAGCACCCCGGCTGTTCCGGAACCGTTGTCGTCGGCGGCGGGCGATGTGGGCACACCGTCGTAGTGCGCGCCCACGATAATTTGGATGTCGGGATATGTGCTGCCGGGTTTGACGGCGACCACGTTGTAGCCGGGGTTGCTGCCGCTCCAGGTGAAAAAATCGGAGTACACCGAATCGTATCCGAAGGATTGGAACTTGTCAATGAGCCAGTCGCGGGCGGCGGCGACGGAATCCGACCCGGCAGGTCGGCGGTAGAACGCCTGCAGGCGGCTGACATAGGCGTAGAGCGAATCCTGCGAGACCAGCCCCGCGAGTGAATCCAGAAACGCGGCCGGAGCCAGGGTCACTGCGGGGACCGGGTATTGATCGGTGTACAGAATCTTAGCCCGCCCGGTCTCCAAAGACAGCAGGTCGTGTCGCGTCGCGTCGGCTTCGAGCGCCGCGCGTGTGACGCGGAAGACACGGAGTTCGTCCTTTTCATACAGAAGCGGATATTGCCCGACATTGGCGCGATCAAAACGGCGATCCAGCGCCAGATCCTGAGCCTCGAGGTCAACGGCCAGCAGCTCGTAGTCGAGACCGGCCTGGGCCAGGCGCTCGGCAATGGCCGGCTCGGCCAGCACCAAGTACTCATTGCCCGCGCGGAACACGGCCTGCGCGCCGGAGGCGGTCAGGCGCTGGGCGTCGGCCGCGCTGTGCAGCGTGACTTTGTACAGGTCGGCAGCCTGGGCGCCGGCCGCGCAGAGCACAATCATCGTCAGTGCGAGAAGCGTTCTCTTCATTGGTATGCCTCTTCCCGGAGGTACACTCGCGGTGCACGTTCCTTGCCGCCTCGGCGGCCTTGCGTGAGCGGCGTTTTACATCCCCCCTGTTGTCTCAACGGCACTGGAGCCAATGCCGAGGTAGAGACGCTCGCGCGTCGCTCATCGGAAACATCGGCCGTCCTCATCGGACAACGGGTAGGTACGCGTTCTCCTGCATCCCAGCGGTGACGGGACATAAATGCAGGGCGAGGGCCTGCGGGTACACTTCAAGGGCCGGTCACCCCCCGGGCCGGCCCAAACACCATCAAGATAAGATAATTCCGGATTTGAGCAAGGATATTGATCGCGGCTCGGATCGCAATCGTCCTGACTGTCAACGACTTATCCTCGCCGGTATCACTTTCCCTGCCTTTTTTGTTCCTCCCTCTTGACAACTGAACGTTTGTTCAGTATTGTCCGATAGATCACAGAGGCCCCCGTGCCTCGGGGCATGTCGGGATTTTTCAGGGGGGTCGGCCATGGAATCAGGCCATCGGAACGCTGTCTCAAAAAGGAGTGATGTGATGTCGTCGGCGGTACCTCTTTCGGCCTCCTCTTCACCGGCCTGGTGTGCGGCGCCCAAGACGCCGTCGGCACCGGCGTGTTTGTGCGGCACGGTGCTGGCTGCGGTGACGGGCTACTGGCTGTGCG
>DATKYL010000414.1:0-17472 GCA_035528515.1 Acidobacteriota bacterium
TTGATCCCCTCGGCATTCATCTGTACCAGGAATCCGGGCCACACAAAGGCATTCCGCAGCAGCCAGTCAGGCGCAGAGAAGATCATCAGGGCATCGTTCTCCTGCGTCACCAACTCCAGATTGCCGTCCTGGTCCAGATCGGTGGCGACCCACGGCGCCGCGTCGACGGGCAGGGTGTCCGTGTCATAGCTAAGGTCCGCCGCGACGTCTATCCGCAACATGTTCCTGTCATCATAGTTGCGAGTGTACAACTCGGTGATCCCGCGTTGCGAATCGTCACGAGGACGAGTGTCAGACGTGGAAACCGTGACGGAAAAGAACGACGCACAATCCACAGTACCCGCGGCGGTCATCCCCGCGGCCGTCGCCCCGGCAGAATCTGCAACCTGAACCACCGGCGCCTTCTGCCGGAGCGCCCACAGCGGCACGTACGGTTCGGTCCACCGCTCGGCAAACGAGTCGGGCACACCCAGCTGCTTCATCACGGCGACAGGGTCCGTAGTCTCTGTGCCCGATGCGCCGACGAGGATCAGCACGCCGACCGCTGTCAGGCAGCCTGTGATGACTATCTGTCTCACATTCTCAATATATCGGCAGATCGCGTTATTCCAAGCGGGGATGCTGCTGATCGGCGGTCCTCGTCGTGTCCCCTCACCCCCCGCTCTCTCTGAGCACGGGGTCTTCGACCAACCCTCTCCCTCAGGTCGAAGATCCTCCCGATCCCGTCCCGGTTTCGGGACGGGGCGCGACAGCGGGGGAGAGGGAGCCGTAAGCTCTCAGATGATTCGAATTGGCCCTCGCCGGATCGCCCTTGTGAACCGTAACGTGTATATGGATTTGCTGTGATCTACGAGGTTGTTCTGCCCGGTCGCCACAGAATTACGGCGAGGCCGGCGAAGAGGATCAGGGAAACCCAGCCGGAGAACGGACCGAGGAGGTGTTCGCCGATGCCCTGCATGCTGTGGAAGAAATTGAGGGAGATCATCAGCCACTCAGGGGCTCTCTCAGCGACGCCGGAGGTCCAGACATAAGTCCACCCGGCGAGCAGGACGCCGATCAAGCCCTCCCCCGCAATGAAGCCCGAGGCGGTGAGGATACCGCGGTCGCGATCAGGATTGTCTTTGCGGTCCCGGTGGCGGCGGTCGACCCAGCGGCGTACCAGGCCGCCGGCGAAGATCGGGGTCATGGTGGTCACCGGCAAATAGAGGCCGACCGCGAACGGCAACGAGGGAATGTGGAAGAGTTCGGCTACCAGCGCAAACCCGGCGCCGATGCCGACGAACACCCAGGGGAGTTCGGCTGAAAGCACGCCCTCGATCACGGTCTTCATCAAGACCGCCTGCGGCGCGGGGAGTGTGGTCGAACCGAAACCGTACGCGTGGTGCAGCACCTGAACCGCGTACGCTACCCCCCAAACCGAGGCAATCGCACCGACGAATTCGCCGATCTGCTGCTTGTACGGCGTGGCGCCGACGAGATAGCCGGTCTTCAGATCCTGCGAGGTGTCACCCGCGATCGACGCCGCCACACAGACGACGGTGCCGACCGACAGCGCGGTGATGCGTCCGATCGTGTCGGTCCAGCCGAGCGCGTAGAAGATGAGCGAAGTCCCCAGGAGCGTGACAATGGTCATCCCCGAAGTCGGGTTCGACGACACACCGATCAGACCGACGATCCGGGATGACACGGTCACGAAGAAGAACGCGAAGACGACGATCGCCACCGCGACAACGATCCGAGCGGTGATCGCTTCGAAACCCCCGACCAGTCCCGGGACGACAATGATCATAAGGGCGACCGCGGCAACGATCAGACCGACGGTGCGCATCGAGAGGTCGCGCTGGGTGCGGGGGATGTCGGCCATGCCGTCGGCGCGCCGTCGCGCCATCTCCCCGACCGCCATGCGGAACGACGCGATCATGGTGGGAACCGACCGGATGATCGTGATGATCCCGGCCATCGCCACCGCCCCGGCACCGAGGTAGCGGATGTACCGGGTCCAGATCTCAGAAGGACCCATGTCGATGATGAGTTTGGTTTGCTCCGGGAAGAGCGGTTCGGTCATGCCCGAACCGAAGTAGTTAATCAGCGGGATCAGGATGACCCATGAAATCGCCGAGCCGGCGACCATCACCGCGGCGATGCGCGGGCCGAGGATGAAGCCGACGCCGAGGAGCGCCGGGGTGGCCTCGATACCGATCTGGGCTTTGGGGAGGCCGATGATCCCGGTGCGGGGTTTCTCCGCCCACAGGTGGAGAAAACCGATGCTGAACTTGTAAGCGGCGCCGATCAGAAGCCCGATAAACAACGGCACCGCCCGCGCACCTTTTCCTTCGGCGGCGGTGAGGACTTCGGCGCAGGCGGTTCCTTCGGGATAGGGCAGGTTCTTGTGTTCGGCGACGATGAGGAAGCGTCGCAGGGGAATCATGATCGCAATCCCCAGGACACCGCCGGTCAACGCCAGCAAAGAGACGTTCAACAAACCCGGGTTGGCGCCCCACAGAAAAAGCGCGGGGATCGTGAAGATGACACCCGACGCCAACGATGACGACGCCGAGCCGATCGTCTGCGACATGTTGTGTTCGAGGATCGTGGAGTGGGTGCCGAAGAGACGAAACGCGCGGAACAGCGCTACGGTCATGACCGCGATGGGGATCGAGGTCGAGACCGTGAGTCCCGCTTTCAGGCCGAGGTAGGTGTTCGCCGCGCCGAAGAGAACGCCGAAGATGACGCCGGCAACGAGCGTCTTGATCGTAAACTCGGCGATACTCTCATGCGCGCCGACGACAGGCTTAACCTCAGGAATGTCGTTGGGGGAATTGCGCGCCACGATGTCAGGCCTCTGTTGTCGGAACGGGAATCGGCTCCACCGTCATGATCTGCGGGCGCGAGCGGAGCGCCGCTACGGTTCCACCCAGAAGAATGAGCAGGCACACCAGCGAGAGCCAGACCGAGTTGGCGAAAGTCGCCGAGTGATATGCGAAGGTGATCCGGTGTGTACCCGCGGTCACGGGAACCGCACGGAAGGTGTAGTCGGCGCGGTAGATCGGAAGCGTGCGGCCGGTTTCATCGGTCGCCCTCCAGGCCGGATAGTAGTTCTCCGACAACCACAACAGACCGTCGCGCGCGACCGAACACTCGACCACGAAGCGATCGGTATCCCATTCGATCACGCGGGCCGGGCTGAACGGGATCGGCGCCGCATCGGCCTTGACCGGCTCCCGATCGGGAAGCGCCTGATCGAGGATCACGCGGCTGCGATAGGGGAAGTCGTCGCTGCGAATGCGCTCGAGCGTCGCGTTGGTGTCGGGTTCGACTTCATACTGGTAGAAGACCGCCGCCCGGGGCATAGCGTCATCATTGTTGTAGAGATAGAATCCGCCGCTCTCTCCCAGTGCCGTGAACCCCTCTTGCTGGAGCGGCCGTCGCGACACAACGAGGCGCGCATTCATCAGATTCCGCGTCGTGGCATTGGTCAGGAGAGCGGGCTGGGAATCGTGGCGGCCTACGAAGATGTCGTGCGTCAACAGATGGTTGCCGTGCATCGCGGTCGGCGAGAGTTCTTCGATTCCGTGCAGAGCCAGGTAGTTGTCTTCGAGATCGCCCTGTGCCCCGGTCCCGCGGATGTTGAGGACGCGGTACGGCTCATCGGGAGCATGCTGCCGGATGAGGTTCAGAATCGGACGCTCACCATAGATGGGACGGGGGTCGACCGTCTCCACAAACCGTTTGTCGAATTTGATCAAAGGCAGTCCGGCAAGGTGCGCCAGGATCACCACCACCGTGACGGCGGGCAGGATGCCGCGACGCCGGAAATAGAAGGTGGCGACCAGCCCCCACAGGACCACCGACCAGATGAGAAACCCGTTGCGGACGTTGCCGGCGTTCGCCATCGCCGCGGCCTGCTTCTGCGGGTCGAGCGGGTTGCCGACAATGGAGGCCCAGCCGGTCAAAAGCGACGATCCGGCGGCGATCGCGATCAGGGTGATACCCAGATAGACGGCGGCAATGATGAGGAGAACACGGAACGGATCAGGTGCCGGTTTCCGCTTCGGGCCCACCACTGGCGCCGGCGCGCGCAGGACGTCGAGTCCGCGCGCCGCCATGACGACCCAGGAGAAGGCGAACAGGAAGCAGATCATCGAGGGCGCGCGGAATTTCTTCACCATCGGCACAAGTTCATAGAACAATCGGAATACGGGTGTGGATGAACCCATCGCGTATAGCAGGGCGATCAGCGATAATCCCCCAAAGAACCACATCGTCGGTCCGGGGACGGCGACCAGCGCGACGATCGCCAGCGCGAGCACCATCACGCCGACCGCTTCGGAGTTCAGCTTGAAGTAGTTCTGCCCCCAGTAGGTCGGTCGCGGGTCGCTGATGAGATTCGAGCCGGGGAATTCGGGGTTGATCTCGGAGAGCAGTTCCTCGGAGTTCATCGACCACGAACTCGACCATTCGAAGCCGCGTTGTTCTTCTTCCTGATGGGCCAGCCGCTGGGAGTACTTGTTGGTGTACTTGTACGGCGCCATCCATTGCATCGAGGTCGCCCCGAGTGCGAGGAGGACCGCGACCGTGAAGGAGAGCACGAGCGGAATGACCTGGCGCAATCGGAGCCGATACTTGTCCCAGGCCAGAAAGATGAAGTAGAGCCCCAATCCCCAGGCGGCGTAGTAGGCCATCTGCACGTGGGCAGTGAGAATCATCGCGGCATAGGCCAGACCGAACCCTAAGAACGCGACCAGACGCCGGGATATCACCGCCCGGTAGAGGGCGAGAAAGGCCAGCGGCGTGAGCGCAGTTACATAGATTTTTCCGTCGTGGCCGGGATAGATAAGCGAGACAAGACACGGCGAGAACATGTAGAGAATCCCGCCGATGAAGGAGGCCGTATCGCTGCGTCCGATCGCGCGCAGAAAGAGGAACATGAAGATGCCGGCCAGGAAGATATGCAGGAAGAGCTTCATCCCCAGCGCATAGGTGACCGGCAGGATGATCTGCAGGATTGCCGCGGGATAGAAGATGTCGCCGTGCATCGCATCGACGAACGGCAGGCCGGCGTGGATGTAGGGGTTCCACATCGGCATGCTGAGGTGAGTGCGCCACTGCTCGGCGTGGAAGGAACGGAAGAAGACGCCGGCGGACATCGTATCCGTCCCGTAGACCATCTCCCCCGGGGAGAAGATCGAACCCGCGAAGATGATCAGGACGAATGAGGCGTAGCCCAGGATCGCCCAGCGGACGGGATGGCGGGCGATAAAGGGCGACAGGAAGCCGCGATGCGTCTTTTTCGGCTTTTCCGGCTTGTGGATACGAGAAGCGGGGCCTTTGGCCTTCTTTGGTCCTTTGCGCTCCCTGGCCATGCGGCGAAGGTAGGGAATGGGGCGGGGCGGGCCAAGCGAGAATTCGGGGGTTCCGGCCCGGTCCGGCATACGGGAATTTCGGGAATAGACCCCCGGCCCATCGGTAGTAGATGTGAATACGTCGCTGAACGGCACCGGTGAGGTTGACCCGAACCTGGCTTCAGGAGGTGGATTGTGCAACGAGCCGTGCGTGTCACGGGGGCAGTGGCAGCCCTGTTGCTTCTCCCCTGTGCTGCAATCGGCGCCGCCGCGGCGGACACCTGCGGGTTGGTCTTCCGCGCTGAGCCAGTGAAGGACACGTTCTTGCTGCACGAGCCGGTCTGGATCAGATTCAGCGCGGAGAATACGTGCGACCGGCCGTTGGCGCACTGGTATCTGTTCCTAATGATGCCACACATGGGCTATGAAGTCATCGACGACGAGGGAATCCGCTTTCCGATCTCTGGGGTTGTGGCTGACGGGCCCATCGTCATGGACACGCTCCAACCTGGAGAGGTCATTGAGCAATTTGAGAGCCTCAGCCCAGCCTTTGAAGGCGACTTTCATGACTCACCGCCTTACCCGGGGTTTCTCCCAGAAAGGAACTGGCGTGCCACGTTTGTCTGGCAGTATGAGCCACGCGACACTATGAAAGGACCGGATCGGGGATGCCTTCACGACACGGCTGCATTCTCAGTCGTAGCCCCTCGGGGCGAGGACTCGACAGCGATGCTGATCTATGTCCGCGCGTTCGATACACGGCGCAGGGGTTGGCCGTACGAGGAGCGGCTTTGGGGCTTGGTTCATTCCTTTCCGGAGTCACCGTACGCCGTTGTGGCTCTATGTCAGCTCTGCCGCCGCGAGCCGATCAGACCGGACGAGTATTACGCACAGACACCGGAGGTCGACCCGGTCCGGCGTCTGGTCCTCTCCTTCCCCGATCATCCAGGTGGCCGCTCCCCCCTGATAGGGAGGGCACAATCCCTCAGAGGAGGCTCCCGCAAAGGTTTCTTGAAGACGGTCACCGACTCTGTTCCGGGGACGTTCGCCGCGCGGAGGGCTCAGAGACTCCTGGATCAGGCAGCGTTCACATACCTCCCCCGCGGCTGGACCTTCTCTCTGGGCATCGGGCGCCTGGCCCACACCGGACTGGCGGGAGCATTCGATGATAGGCAGGTTGACGCTGCCTTGTCGTTGTGCGCGAGCCGTCCCCAGGGCCTGATAACGGCGGTCGACTTCGGGATTCTGCTCTCGACTCCTTACGATGAACCGGGAGCGTTTTCGACGTTGAGGGCGTCGGTGGCCGGGCGGATCTACCCGCTACGGCGCAGTCGGCGAAAGCAGCGCGACCAAGTCTACGCTCACTGGGGCGGGTTGTTCATACTGGCGCAACGGGAGAGCGACGATTTGCGCACCGCACTCGGCGCTGAGATGGGTCTGGGATTGGACATTGACGTCAACCCGAAAAGGACCTTCTTCATCGAACTCGGCTTGTCGGTGCTCACTCTGAGGGAGGAAGGGAAGTTGACCAACACGTTCGAGAACTTCGCGCCGGCGACAGCCGGAGAAAGTCGCCTGGGTCTAATCTGGCCGGTGCGATTGACGGTGGGAATGAGGATGGTCCCATGATGGAGGGATACCACACGTGTACGGTCGTTGTACTGCGATGCTGCGGCTCGACGGGAACGATGACAGCGGAGGGTGAGCATCGCGCGGGAATACAGGAGGGAGTCATGACCATTGACAATGATCGAACCGGAATCCGGAGACTGCGTTCTCTGCCAGAGCTACTCACCGCCGTCGTGTTCGTTTGCGGCACTCTGAGCGCGTCGCCGGCGATGGGGGACCCGGCCACGGACGCCCCGCGGAGGCAGTTCCGGCCGTGGATGTTCACGCTCGGGGTCGGCATCCTCGTCCATACGGGCATTACGGAGAGTGGCTGCGGCGACAGCCAATCGGATTTCGCGGCTGAGGTCGGTATCGGACACGTACTCGGCTCACATTTCGTGTCGGAGTTGAGTGCGACTGTCTCGACCCCGCGTGACGACTTCGGGACATGGTCGCTCCTAGTCGTCCGCGGGCAGCTTCGTGTCTATCCCACGCTCGACAGACGGCAGACCGATCAGCTCTTTCTTGTGCTCGGGGCTGAGCTGGCGGTCGGTGAGCACCCGCGCTGCGGTCGGCGGTTTGCCGGGGGGCCGGAGATTGGGTTGGGCATGGACTTCTTCGTTGGTCGCACAACCTCCGTATTCCTCCAGGTCAGTCTGGCCATCACGCCAGTCTCGGACGGCACTCCGCCCGATGACGACCGACTGCTTCCGGAAAGCATCACCTGCTCCTCTTCTTCATGTGCACTATTCCCCGCGATGGTGCGCATGACCGCCGGCACGCGTTTCGGGCTTTGATACCATTGGCCCCGGCGTACCACCGAGGATCTGTGTCGCCCCTCCGGGGCTTGGTTTCTCTCTCTACCCCTGATCCCACGGCTCACGCCGTGGGCTAATCCCCTATCACGGCGCGCATCTGCTTTTGACCAGAACACACCCTGCGCTGGCGTGGGCCGTTCGGTTCATCATGTCCCAGGCTTCTTCAACAGGCTTCGAATACTGGGGCATCCACTACTCACGTTTGCCTTCCGACTTTGACTTTCAGCGATCCCAATCCTACTTTCCGGGACTCGGGGGGCGTGACGAGCCGCCCCCAGGAAGACACAATGGATCACACGCCCTCCGATCAAGACCAGAGTCCTCGTACCCAAGGTGAGAAACCGCGTTCGCGCAATCCGTTGCGCCGTCTGTACGCGTGGGTGCTGACGTGGGCGGATCGGAAGGGCGGGACGGTGGCATTGGCGGTCCTTGGGGTGGCGGAGTCGTCGGTCTTCCCCGTTCCGCCCGACCCGCTGTTGATGGCGTTGTGTCTGGGGAAACCGCGTCGGAGTCTGTTTTTCGCCGCCGTTCTGTCGGTCGCGTCGGTGCTCGGCGGGGTGATCGGGTACGGGATCGGCGTTTTCTTGTGGGATACGTGGGGGAGCTGGTTTTTCGCGAATGTGCCGGGGCTGACACAGCAGAACTTCGATCTTGTAGCGGGGTGGTATCATAAGTGGGAGTTCTGGGCGGTGTTTGTCGCGGGGCTGACACCGATTCCGTACAAAGTTTTCACCATTGCGGGCGGGGTTTTCCGGATCAGTTTCCCGGTCTTCTTTCTCGCCTCGGCGATTTCGCGTTCGGCGCGTTTCTTCCTGATCGCCGTTCTGCTGTACTTCTACGGCCCGTCGATCGAACGCTTCATCGACCGGTACCTGGGCTGGCTCACTTTGCTGTTTGCCGCGCTGCTGGTGGGCGGGTTCCTGCTCTTACGTTGAAGCGGAAGTACGACGGGCTCGAGTGGGGGAGCCTGCCGTCAGTCAGTTGTGTGCGGCTCGCGTGGTCGATTGTCAGCGTTTGAACAGTCGATCAAGAATTCCTTTGATGTCTTCCATACGGAACGGCTTGGCCAGGAAGCCGTCGGCCCGATCCGCCGCCGCCTGGTCTTCAGCATCGCCCAGCAAGAAACCGCTGATCAGTACTACGGGGAGACGGGGGTATTTTTCTTTGAGGGCCGCCAGCAGCTCGGTGCCGGACATTTTCGGCATGCGCAGATCGGTGATGACCATGCCGATGTCTTCGCCCTCCACCTTGCGCAATGCATCTTCACCGTCGGTGGCACGGATACTTTCGACGGCGAACACTTCCAGCATGTCGGCCAGGAGGCTGGACATGTTGGGATTATCTTCTACGACGAGGATTTTGCGGTCCCCGGTCGGCATCGTCCTGCTCCTTTATGATCACCGGGCGGCCGTCCGATGGGGGCCTGGTGGAATCTTAGATTTCCCTGCTTCCATGAGATACTGTCGGCTTTCAGCGGCCCGAGCTGAATGCCGAGTTGGACCGACTCTCTGACGGGCAAGCACGTATAGGGCTGGGCCCATACTACTCGGTCGGAGGGCGGCGCTCGTAGCGGACCCGCGCCTTGGCGGTCCGGGCGCGCCGGTCATCAGCCCCAGTACGGCATCGATCGGCTTCCTCGACGATAGCGGCAACCAGCCGGTCGATCCCGATGCCGTCGGTGGCCGAGACCGCCACGACCTCTCCCGCGGGAAGGCCGGTCGGGGAAGACTCGTTCGGAGCACCGTTGAGCAGATCGATCTTGTTGAGGACATACAAGCGCCGGTTCTGGTCGGCATTGATCTCCCCCAGCGATCGCTCCACCTCATCGAGTGTTTCGCGATAGTTCGGATCGGCGTAGTCGACCACGACCAGGATCAGATCGGCCGCGGTGACTTCGGCGAGCGTGGCGCGAAAGGCGGCGAAGACGGTGGCGGGGAGTTTGCGGATGAAGCCGATCGTGTCGGTGAGCACGATGCGTCGGCCCCCGTGCGCCAGCGTGCGCGAGGTGGGATCGAGCGTGCAGAACAGACGGTCGGCGGCCCAGACGCGTGAGCGGGTGAGCCGATTGAAGAGGGTCGATTTGCCGGCGTTGGTATACCCTACCATGACGGCGCGGAAGAGATCGTTGCGGCCGCGGCGTTGCACGGCGCGTTCCTTGTCGATCAGTTTCAGGCGTTCCTTGAGCCGCTGAATCCGTTGACCGACCAGCCGGCGGTCGGTTTCGAGCTGTGTCTCACCCGGCCCGCGGGTGCCGATCCCGCCCACGTGTCGGGTCATGTGCGTCCAGTGGCCGCTGAGACGCGGGTAGAGGTACTGATACTGGGCGAGCTCGACCTGTGTCTTGGCTTCTTTGGTGTGGGCGTGCCGGGCGAAGATCGCCAGGATGAGCATCGAGCGATCAAGGACTTTGCAGTCGAGACGTTCCTCGAGATTGGCGATTTGCGAGGGTGAGAGTTCGTCGTCGAAGACGATCAGGTCGGCGTGTGTCTCATTAGACATCCGACCGATCTCGGCGAGCTTGCCGGTGCCGATGAGATGCGCCGGGTGCGGGCGGCCTCTTTGGACGACGCGTCCCGCGACCCTACCGTCCGCGGTCTCCACCAAGCGGGTCAACTCGTCGAGCGACGCGTCCAACTGCCCGGGCGGGGTCTGGCGCGGGCCAAATCCGACCAGAATGGCCCGCTCCGGGACATCACGCATTTCGAGAACCACAATTTCCTCTTCGGGGTGATCAGCCGGCGTTCACGGCGGCGGCTATCACCGGCCCGCCGGGCATCATTTCCCATCGGGACCAATAGTGATACGCCCGGAAAGCGGACGGACGTCAACATATGTCTGGCCGCGGATCTCATTGAGCCAACCGGTCAGGATACGGTTGGTCTTATCCTGGCGGGCAATCTGTTTGATACCGTCCCAGTCGTCCTCGAGGTTGAGGCGGTGTGCGGGGCGGCGTTCGAGCACGCGGAGAATGTGCCAGCCGAAGTCGGTGGCGACGGGCGGGGTAATGGTGCCCGATTCGGCGTCGCGCAGGGCGATCTTGAATTCCTCGTACATCTCCGCAATCGGGTACCAGCCAAGTTCACCGCAGTTTTTCTGCGATTCTTCGTCGTGCGAGAACTCCTGCGCCAAGGCGCAGAAATCGGCTCCGGCCTGGGCGGCTCGTGCCACCGAATCGGCGCGCGCCCAGACGGCGGCGGAGTCCGCCGCTGTGGGCATCAAGGTGAGGATGATATGCCGGGCATGAACGCGTTCGGCATCGCGCTCCACACACTGGATGAGGTGCCAGCCGAACGACGTGCGCACCACCCCCGAGATCTGACCCGCGTTCAGGGTGAAGGCCACGTCCTCGAATACCGGGACCATCTGGCCTTTCCGGAACCAGCCGAGATCGCCTCCCTGAGGGGCGGATGGATCGGTCGAGTAGGTGCGGGCCGCCGCGGCGAAGTCGAGTCCACCGCGGATTTCTTCGAGAATTCCGGTCAGCCTCGCGCGCGTCGAATCGACGACCGCTTGGGATACATCAATCGGCATCAGGATATGGGCCAGCTTGATTCCTTCGGGACGCACCGGCAGCGAGTCTTTGTAGTATTCGTAGAACTCGCGCACCTCACCGTGGGACACCGCCACCTGGGCGAGCTTGCGCTGTATCAGTTTCTGCTTGAGAATCTGATTCTCCACGTCGCGACGGTAGCGTATACGCAGATCGCGTTCCGACAATCCCTCTCGTGCGAGCGCGTCGCGGAATTCAACGTCACTGCCGAACCGCCCGCGCAGAGAGCGAATATGATCCTCGAGCGCCTCTTCGATCTCTTCCCTTGTCACCGAAACCAGGGTGTCCCGTTCCGCGACGATCAGGACCAACTGGTCGTCGATCATTTGCTCGAGGATCGCCGGGCCGACCGAATCCCGGAAGCCCGCATCATTGACATCCCGCCGCACTTCCATGGCGTACAGAGCCATCTGCGTTTCCCATTCGGAGCGCAGGACGATCCGGTCGCCGACGATGGCGATCGGTTCGTCGAGTACTTCGGCAGCGGGGACCGCCCGGGCGCCGCTGAGGCCGAGCACCAGTCCCAGAACGGCGGCGTACCACTGCCGCAGGTACCGATGTTGCCGTCCGTGCGTCACATCTGCCGCCAGTCTCTGCCCAGGCTGTCGGCGACGGTGCTGACGTTGCCCAAACCGGATTCAAGCACATCGTGGTGCACCTGCACCGGATGATGAACCTGTACCGAGTCGACGTATCGTGCCGTGACGGCGGTCTGCTTCTCCTTTTGCAGCCGTTCAAAGATCACGCCCCTGACCTCGTCGAGTTCCCGCGGCTGTGGGGGGCGCACACCGAGCAGTTCGATGAGCGAATACTGCCCGCTGGCAATGATGGGGCCGTACACTTGGCCGACCGTCATTTCGGTTGCCAGATTGTAGTAGTCGGGGTAAGTCCAGGGGAACAGCCAACCCAGATCACCGCCCTTGTCCGCCATGCCCGACCTTTCGGTGCGCTGGCGGGTCAGTCTTTCAAACGAGGCGCCTTCGTTCACTTGCCGCATGAGGTCCTCCGCGGCCGCCGAGTCATAGACCATCAGTTCGCGGACGTGATACTGGGCGGGCTGGGCGAGTGAGTCGCGATGCGCCTGGAAAAACGCCGCAGTCTCATCCTCGGTGACGCTCACGCCGCGTACGAGAACGTGCTGGCGCATCTGATCGGCCATCAGCGATTCCTGATACTCGCGCACGCGGTCGCGATAGGTCTCCGACTCATCAAGACCGAGACGCAGCGCTTCAGCGTGCAGGATGTCAAACAGCGAGTTGCCAAAGGCGAACATCTCCATCGATTCCGGAATCTCAGGATCCGGTTGGTCAAGCGGGGAGCGGCGACTCAGATTCTCGCAGAACTGCCCCAGCGTCACGATGTTGTCGGTACCGAAACGGTAGAGCGCCCGACTCCTCTCGTCGTCGCTCAGGTCGGTCGCCGGGACAATGGGGGTCTGGTCGGGGCGCAGTTCGGCGGTATCCGCGATCGCATTCCGCTTGGCCTGCCATAGGGCCACGGTGGCCGTGTCGAAACGGATGCTGTACCGTACCCGCAGACTATCGAGGTGCTCCACGCGCTGTTCGTCTTGTTTCCGGCGGCGGATCCGGTTCTCCAGACCGGCACTCATCGTCTCATAATCGCGCTTCGGTTCCTGCTTCTTCTCGAGGACCTTGATAATGTGCCACCCGTACGGCGTCGCGATGGGGCCGATGATTTCATCCACCGGTGCGTCAAATGCGGCCGTCTCCATTTCGAGAGGGAGTTCACCCCAGCCGAAGAAGCGTCCCAAGTCGCCGCCGCGCAGACGCGACGCCTCATCGAGGGAGTGCTCCTGGGCCAGATCGGCAAAATCACCGCCGCTACGCAGCGCGGCCATGACGGTATCGCCGACGGCCTGCGACTCGACCAGAATGTGCAGCAACCGCACGCGGTCGAAGACACGGGCGTACGCTGCGCGAATCTCGCCCTCCGAGACATCGACCTTGTCGAGCACTTCCACGCGATAGAGTTCGTCGAGGAGGAACTTGTCCTTTTCCTTTTCGACCATTTCGAGGATGCCGATGTCGGCGTCGAGAGCCCGAGCGTAGCCGCCGATAATGAACAGTTCATCTTCGATCAGGGTCTTGAGGCGGTGGCGGCGGGCCTGGTATTCGTCGGCCGGTGTCGGATAGTCGATCATCAGGCTGGTGATATAGTCGGTGATCTCGCGCATAGCGATTTCACGCTCACCGACGTCCGCCACGACCGCTTCTTCCTTGACCGCTCCCGGCCCGCACCCGGCCACGCCCATGAGGAGGACCGCCACGATCAGACCTATTCCCGATTGCCCGCGATTACGATTGCTCATTCTCACCTCGCCATCCATCCGAGTGCGTTATCGATGTGGCCCCGTCGGGGGCCAATGAATCTTTCAATGTAAGGTCCAGCCGCCGTCGTTCAAAGAGCCGGCTCGCCGCAATCCGCGCATTTACGGGCTCCCACCGCCCCGCAGAAGGCGCGAACGCGGCCCCGAGGCGTCGGCGACGACACCCGCAACCTGTTCCAGCAGCCGGTTCAACCCGGCCAAATCGGCTGAGGCCCCCAGCGGGGCGCGGACGCGAATCTGGAACGGCGGTCCGGGGGCGAAGGTAATATTCTCCTGGCTGAGCCGACGGCGCCACTGTTCGACCTCTGATCGGCCAATCCGGGCATCAGCTGCCAGAACCAGAGTCCAGAGATTGCGTGCCGCGACCGCCCGAACAACGCCCGCGCGGCGCGCCCAGACCCGCGCGGCGGCGAGACCCAGCAACCGTTGAGCCTCGGGCGGGGGCGACCCAAACCGGTCGGCCATCTCCTCGCCTAAGGCCACGGCCCCCTCAGGGTTGGCCACTTCCGCCAGTCGCTTGTACATCTCAAAGCGCTGTTGGTTGTCGGGAACGTACTCATCGGGAAGGTAACGATCCCCCGGAACCTCGATTTCCACGGGAGTCAGGGACGGCGCCGCGCCGGTCTCCCCCCGCACCTCGGCGACGGCTTCGTCCAGAAGCCGGCAATAGAGATCGAACCCGACCTCCTCGATGAATCCGTGCTGCTGCGGGCCCAGCAGGTTTCCCGCCCCGCGGATTTCCATATCGCGCATCGCCAGATGGAATCCCGAACCCAGAGCGGTGTGCTCCTCGATCGCCTGCAGGCGCGCGCGGGCGACGGCGGTCAGGTTGGTCGAGGGCGGAATCAACAGATAGGCGTACGCCTGACGGGCGGCGCGTCCGACACGACCGCGCAACTGGTACAACTGCGCCAGACCGAAGTGGTCGGCGCGGTGGATGATGATCGTGTTGACCGTCGGCAGATCGAGACCGGATTCGATGATCGAAGTGCAGAGGAGCATGTCGTGCTCCTGGTGATAGAACCGGGTCATGACCGCTTCCAGCTCCCGCTCGGGCATCTGACCGTGGGCGACCGCGATCTTGACCGACGGGAGGATGCCGCGGAGATAGTCGGCCATGGCCGCGATCGATTGCACGCGGTTGTGGACGAAGTAGATCTGTCCACCGCGGTCCAATTCACGGAGAACCGCATCGACAATGACTTCCTCGCCGAACGGACAGATTTCGGTCTGCACCGGCAACCGGTCGCGCGGCGAGGTGTTGATTAAGGACAGATCGAGGGAGGCGTGCAAAGACATCGACAGCGTCCGCGGGATCGGAGTCGCCGACAGCGCCAGCGTATCGACCGTCTCCTTCATCTGCCGCAACTTCTCTTTGTGGCGCACGCCGAAGCGGTGTTCCTCGTCGATGACGAGTAGCCCCAAGTCGGCGAACTGCACGTCCTTCTGCAGCAGGCGGTGGGTTCCGATCACGATATCGATCTTGCCGCGCGCCAGATCGGCGACGATCTCCCGTTGTTCCTTCCGCGAACGGAAACGCGAGAGCGTCTCCATACGCACCGGGAATTCGGACAGCCGGTCGCGGAAAGTCGCCAGGTGCTGCTGGGCGAGGATGGTCGTCGGCACGAGGAGACCCACCTGCTTGCCGTCGCAGACCGCCCGGAAGGCGGCGCGGATCGCCACCTCGGTCTTGCCGTAGCCGACGTCGCCGCAGATCAGGCGGTCCATCGGCGATGGGTCGGTCATGTCGTTGCGAACCGCCTCGATCGCCGTGGCCTGGTCGGGCGTCTCCTCGTAGATGAACGCGTCCTCCATCTGGCGGAGCCACTCGTTGTCGTCGGAGAAGGCGAAACCGGGACGCGCCTTGCGGGCGGCATAAAGAGCAATCAATTCTTCGGCCATCGCCAGCAACACCTTCTTGGCGCGGGTTTTCGTGCGCTCCCAGGTCGTGCCGCCGAGGCGCGAAAGCGAGGGATTCCCTTCGCGACCCGAGTGTTTCTGGACGCGGTCGAATTCTTCGACCGGCACGTAGAGCTTGTCCCCGCCCTGATAGAGGAGCAATAGGCAGTCACGGCGCCGCTCCTCGACGGTGATCGACTCGAGCCCGCGGTAGTGACCGATACCATGATCGATGTGCACGACATAGTCGCCCCGTTTCAACTGCGTGTAGCTCGAGAGAGCCAGCCCTTCCTGAAAGTGGCGGCGGCGGAAGCGGGGACGATGGCGATCGAAGAGTTCGTGTTCGGTCAGGAAAGCGAAGCAGGCACCAGGGAGGACAAACCCGCCGTGGAGCGCCGGGTAGGAGAGATTGAGCTGGACATGACGGTCCAGGAGGAGTTCGGCCAGGCGCGCGCGCTGCCCCTGGCTGTCGCAGGCGATGACGACGTTGCATTCCTCTTTCGCGAACTGGTCGAGCTCCTCGTGCAGCCGCGGCATGCTGCCGGCGACCGCCGGGGGGCGCACGGCGTTGATGACAATCGCCTCCGGCTTTCCGCTGCGAAAATCGCGCAGCCGGACGCGGTTACGGAATGGCTGCGGGTCGCGCCAGACGTCGACGTCGCCGTAGATCGCGATAGGAGCCGGCGGATCGGGGAGGTGTTGCGCCAGACGATCGTGAAAGCGTGTCGCCTCTTCCATGAGTTCATCGTACGCCGCCTGTAGCCGTTCCGGGTCGTCGGTCCAGAGAACCGACTGATCGCTGAAGTAGTCGAAGAGCCGCCCGCGCACACAGCCGAGATGACCGACCAGCCACTCGAGTCCGGGATGATCGGGATCGGCGTCGAGGCGTTCACGCCAGCGTTCATCCATCGTTGCGCTCTCGAGAAGCTGCTCATACGCCGACCCGTTCGATACGACTTCCCGGCTGGGGAGGATGACACAACGTTCCCAGTGCGCGGTCGTGCGCTGCGTTGTGACCGCAAACGTGCGGATCGACTCGACCGTATCGCCGAAGAACTCCAGGCGGATCGGTTCGGACTGCGTGTAGGTGAACAGATCGACGATGCCGCCGCGCACCGCGAAGGTGCCGACCTCCTCCACCAGCGGACAGCGCCGGTAGCCCAACTCCACGAGGCGGGCGAGGAAATCATCGGTCGGGACATCCTGGCCACGCTCGATTTGCAGCACACGGGCGGCCATATCGGCGGGTGGAATCGTGGGTTCGAGGGCGGCGCGCAGGTGGGTGACGATGATCGGGGGTTGGGGCTCCAGGCAGCGCCACAGCGCCTCCAACCGGCGGCCCGTGGCTTCAGGGCCGGGCAAACGGAATTCGTAGGGAAGCGTCTCCCACGAATGAAAACGCGCGACCCCCTTTTCCCCGAGAAGGTGGACCAGATCATCGTGCCAGTGGGTGGCGCGCTCCGGGGTCGCGGCCAGAATCAGCGTCGGGCGCGGCAACTGATCGTGGATCCGGGCGACGAGACAGGCGGCGAGGGAGCCGACCGTCCCGGCCACGTCGATCGACCGCGTCTCCGGTGATGCGAGGGCGTCTCGCAGGCGCCCGAACTCAGGGAGGCGTTCGAGTGCGACGAAGACGTCGGCGAACGGATCACGATCGCGGGTGGAGCGGCGTTTGGCCGTTGCGGTCTCGGTGGTTTCAGGAGATTGCATGCTGTCTCAGAGATCCTGATCCCGCGGCCATCACTTAGGCTTGCGGCCAATCAGAATCATCCGCATCGCGTCGGGACTATACGCCGACCCGTCGAACGACCCGAAAACCTGCTGCACGTCCAGTCCTGCCTGCTCGAACATCGCTGTCAACTCCGCCAGCGTGTACAGCCTGAGGAAGAACTCCTGGCGACGGCGACG
>DATKYL010000415.1:0-3397 GCA_035528515.1 Acidobacteriota bacterium
TGGCATGAGTTCTTCACCGATTTTCGTCCGGCCTTCGGGCTGATTTCCGCGCGCGCGACCACTGCTCAGGTACGCTTCCTGGTCCGGCATCTCAATCTCACGCCGCGCAAGAGCTTCCTCGACTGCCCTTGCGGGATCGGACGGATCGCGCTGCCTCTGGCCGCCAAGGGCGTCCGTGTGACCGGCGTGGATTTCATGCAGGATTACATAGACGAGATGCAGCGCACAGCGCAACGGCGCGGTCTGAAGATCCGCGGCGTAGTGCGCGACATGCGGCGGATCGAGTTTGAGGATGAATTCGATGCGGCGGGCAATCTGTGGACCTCGTTCGGGTTTTTCGCGCGCGAATCCGACAACATGCTGGTGCTCCGTCGCGTGTTCCGGGCACTGAAGCCCGGCGGCCGTTTTGTCCTGCACGTGATCAACCGCGACTGGATCATGGCAAACTACACCCCCAGCGACTGGTTTGAGGCGCGCGGCGTGAAGATCCTCGAGAAGCGATCGTTCGACTACGCGACCTCGACATCGTGGAGCACCTGGACTTTCCTGAAGGACGGTGAGAAGTCCTCGCACGAGGTCCATATCCGCATGTACTCGTTTCATGAGTTGATCGCCATGTTCCGTAACGTCGGTTTCGTCGATATCGAAGGCTACGGTTCCACCAACGATGCGCCGATCAGTCATACCAGCCAGATGATGTTCGTCATTGGCCGGAAACCGAGATAGGATTGGAATCGCACATTCTTAGAATCCGGGAGCAATCGCATTATGGCCGATCGTGTCTGCCCGTGGTGGCTGGGATATGCACTCGCCAGCCCGTTGCGACGGTTGTTTGAAAAACCGGAGACGATTCTCAGTCCGTATGTGCGTCCGGGCATGACCGCGGTCGACGTCGGCTCGGGCATGGGTTTCTTCAGCCTGCCGCTGGCACGGATGGTGGGCTCCGCGGGCCGCGTCGTGAGTGCAGACCTCCAACCCCGGATGATCAACTCCTTGCGTAGACGTGCGCAGCGGGCCGGACTGCTTGAGCGGATGGATCTGCGGGTCTGTCCGCAGGACTCTCTCGGACTGGACGATCTTGCGGGCACGGCCGATTTCGTGCTGCTGTTCGCAGTGGTGCACGAGGTACCGGACCAGGCAGGCCTCATGGTTCAGGTTCGGAATCTGATGAATCCCACAGGTCGCTGCCTACTGGCGGAGCCCGCCGGTCACGTCACTGCCGATCGATTCGCGGAGACGATCTCAGCTGCTGAAGCGGCGGGTCTCACGGTCGTCGCACCACCGGCGATCAGACGCAACCGGGCGGTGGTGCTGGGAATTTCCGATGCAGAACCGGCGGGCGGCTGATTGTCCGCTGTCGCCGGCACAGGCCGACCGGCAATCGCCTGCTGAGCCCGCGAGGACCCGTTTCCTCGCGGGCCTTCGCTATTTGTGTGGCGCATAGCGAATCCATCCACTATCCTGCAGATGCGGATTGGACCGGAGTGGGGGTATGAGGAAGCTCGCGCTTTTTCTACTGCTGATCGCTGCCCCAACAACCACATCATGGGGCGCCGATCTCTATCTCGTCTCCCTGCACAGCGCCGCGGACGCAGACTGTCTTCGGGAGTCCGGGGTTGATCCGGTTCTGCGCCTCGCCAATGACTACCTCGTCCTCAGCGACCACGCCGGATTGGAACGCATCGCTCGTTGCGGCCTCGAATACAGGCTCCTGGTCAGGTCGGTAACGAGAGATGAATTGGCATTGGACTGGAGCCGTGATCGGAAGGCCCCCGATTCGTACTCCCTGATCTATGAGCAGGATGACGTCCGACTGCTTCGGATCGACCGTGCCGATCAGCCCTCCCCCGATGAAGTCCCCGCGATCCTTCCTGTCGGCGGTGAGCCGGCGGTGATCAAATACGTGCCCCCGCGTACACGAAGGCCGGCGTTGGCCAAGGTGTATTCCGACCTGGACTCACTCGTCGGCCTTGTCAGCGAGGACTCGATCCGGTCATCGCTCGAACGTCTGCAGGCGTTCGAGCGGCGCGTTGCCGGCACCGATTCCGCACGGGCGGCGCGGGACTGGATCATCTCGCGTTTCCGGTCCTTCGGCTGTGATACCGTCTTTATGGACCATTTCGACTTTCAGGGCGCTGACGGTTCCGATCGCTACCAGAATGTCGTCGCGGTCAAGTACGGAACCCGATATCCCGAGGTGCAGATTCTGGTCGGGGCACATTACGATACATACAATGTAACACCCGGCGCCGACGACAACGGCTCAGGCACCGCCGCCGTCCTCGAAATCGCACGCATCCTGCGTCAATACGAGAGCGAGGTGACATTCGTCTTCATTGCCTTTGACGCGGAGGAGCGCTACCTGTGGGGTTCTATACACTACGCCAGAGCGGCAGTCAGGGACAGAGATCAGATCGTCCTGATGTTCAACATGGACATGATCGGGCATTATCAAAACGACACCAGAGCGAAGCTGTTCCACTCGGCGGACACACGCTTTCCCTATCTCTGGGTTGACTTCGCAGACCAGTTCTCAGGAATCACCGGGAGACCGAGTGGCACCTCGATCGCCTCGGACCACCTTCCCTTTCAGCAGAGGGGTTACGAGACCATCTTCCTCCAAGAGTACATATTCAGCAGCTTCTACCATACGCTACGCGACAGCACGACCTACATAGACTTCGACTACCTGACCCGGATGGTGAAAGCGACGCTGGCCACGCTGGTGGCTGTCGCGGAATTGGATGATTACGATGGCGACGGCGTCGCCAACGCGCAGGACAATTGCGCGGGAATCGACAATCCTGAGCAGGAGGATGCGGATGGGGACGACGTCGGCGACGCATGCGACAATTGTGTCGAGACGGCCAATGCAGCGCAGCTCGATTCAGACGGTGACGGTCCCGGTGATGCGTGTGACGTGTGTCCGTTTGACCCGCTGGACGATGTTGACGGCGATGGTGTCTGCGGTGACATTGATAATTGCCCGACCTTCGCCAATCCCGCGCAGGATGACGGCAACGGGAACGGCATCGGCGACGCTTGCGAGTGCAACGAGCCCAGTCTGTCGGTCTGTGCCGACGCACCGGGCGGAGGCTACGGTCATACAGCGAGTGACGCCGGCGACGTGAACGGCGACGGGCACGATGACATCATCGTTGGCGGACCGTATGATGTTGAGTATCCCGAGCGATCACGCGTGCGAATCTACTCCGGCCTGGACGGGAGTCACCTGCTGACACTGGTTGAACAGGCTAGCCATACGTATTTCGGTTCGGCCGTCGCGGCTGCCGGAGACGTCAATGGCGACGGGTTCGGCGATGTGATGGTCGGAGCACCACTGTATTCCGTTGAATCGGCTGCGGGACCTCCGGGACGTGTCTATCTGTTCCTCGGT
>DATKYL010000416.1:0-7047 GCA_035528515.1 Acidobacteriota bacterium
CGCAGCAAGGACAGGGGATCACGCCATGGAAAATGCATCAAGGCAGCCTTCCCGCACAGGCATTCGTTTCGGTACTGCATCCGGTCTTCATCGCCGATTCATCCTGCTCGTCGTTTTCGCGCTCTTTGCTGGTCGGTCGGCGCCCGCCGCCGTGGTGGCGCTCACCGATGCAAAGGGTAACACGGCGATCACGATCCAACCAAAGGACACGTTCCAAGTTGTACTCAGCGTTGCCGACGTGAAGGACATGGCCGGCTTCCAGGTCCTGCTTGGCGTACAAGGGCCGGTGAGCCTGGTTGGAATGCCGACTGTCGGAACGTGGTTTGCTGAAGATCACAAATACGACACGTATGGCAATGAATCCACTCCGTTCATCGCGATTCTCACCGAGCCGTCAGAGATTTCCGGTACTGGCGAATTGGCGGTGTTTACGTTCCTTGCCAACGGCGACGGTGTTGCCACCGTGTCTATTCCCAAAGACGGGCTGATCATTGCAGATCGAGAGGCCGCGGTTGCCGAATGCGAATCGTATGGCGACTTCACGATCGCTGTCGGGAACGGCAAGGCCCAGGAAGTCCCCACGCCCCCCGGGCAGACGGGCGAGGTCACGTTGTCCTCCGGGCAGAGCGCCTCTGGCGGAGGGATGCTTCTGACCGTTGACTGCTGCAATCCACCATTCTCTTATCCGTGCACAGGGTTCATGCAAAAGGATCCAGTGAGAGATACAGGAACACCGACCATTAACATGCTCGATCTCCTAACGGTAAGGAATGCTCTCAACCAGACTCGCGATGATGGTCATTTTGCGACCCGTAACGGCACAGCCTCAGATCTGGACGAGAACGCAGTTGTGAATGTACTGGACGAGATCGTAATCAGCAACAACTTCAACAAACATTGTGCTGACATGCAGTCAATTCAGGTGGTGCAAGTCGTCTTCACGCTCAAAGATGACAACGGTGATCCCATAGGAGATCCACAGATACTTGGAGATGTTCAGACCTGGGACACGCCCTATTGGGAGCTTGACCATTCGTTCTACCTGACGGCAGACGTGAACCTGGAGATACTTACAACTCTGGACGCCCCTATCGCCGCCAAGGATTTCGAACTGCGATGGGTGCAGCTTGTGGATGATGGACAGGGCAACCCGGTCCGTCCTCCGACTGAGGAAAGACCCGCCTTCGAGATTGAGAACGATACGTCGCGCACTGGTTCTGAGTTCTTCACGTACAACTCTGAACATACGATCACGCTGAAGCAGATCATCAATGGAAGCGTTGTGGCCTCCGGCGATCTCGGGACACTGACGATGGAGACATTCGTCTACACCGGCTCAGCCGATCCTGCGACTTTGATGATTGATGGTCCCACCATCTGCATTCATCAGAGGCCGCACCTGATCGCAGCAACAGCCGAGCTGGCCGACCCGGGCCAGGGTTTCTGCGAAGGAGACGCCCTGTTCCTGGCTTTCGACCAGCCAACAAACCAGTATGGGATCGACAATGACAACATCGAGCGAGTATTGGAGCTTCCTAATAGTCATGAATGGGGGAGCGTAGAGACTATTTGGCAGACCAGCCAGCTCGTTCAGATCACTTTCGGTGAAGGTATCCATACCGCAGCCGTTGGCGACAAGATTGGGATTGCCCAGGATACGGGCGGCGAAACGATAATGGATGATGACGAGCATTGGGATGCTATCGGATCACCGCCCGCAATCTCGCTGCAAGTGCCGCATCTCATTGCTGCTACGGCCCAGATGGCTGACCCCGGGCAGGGCTTCCAAGAAGGGGACGCGCTGTTCCTGACCTTCAACCAGCCGACGAACCAGTACGACGACGATATAGCCGAAGTGCTGGTACTTCCAGATCCCCACCTATGGGGGAGCATCACATCTACTTGGCTGACCAGCGAGCAGCTTAAGATCACTCTCGACGATGGTGCGAGTACTGTAGCGCTGGGAGACGAGCTTGTTATTGCCGAAGATGCTTACGGCAACACGATAATGGACGCGGGTGAGAACTTCGCTGCCATCGGGTCACCGCCCGCGATCTCTTTGCAGCCACATCTGGTTTCCGCCGTAGCCGACATCCACGGGGAAGCATCAATAGGCTTTTGCACGGACGACAAACTCATCCTGACCTTCGACGCGCCAACCAACGGCTATGCTATTGGCAATGCGAGTATAGATCGGGTGCTTGGCCTCCCTGCTGGCCACCAGTGGACCGTAGACTGGGATAAGCAGGAGAATGGCTACGGTGGTATTGGTGCCTCTTGGACCACAGCTGATCGCCTGGAAATCTCGTTTCGCGCCGGATCCCACACTGTCGCAGTAGGGGACTGGATCACGATCGGAGGGGAAACCGAGGAAGGTGAAGACACAATAATGGACGAGGCCCAGGGATACGTTGCCATCGGATCCCCGCCAATCATCAAGCCGCAGCCACACATGATATATGCGCAAGCCCTGCCGATGGCCGGCCCGATCTACGGGATCCAGACTGGCGACATCATCCGAATCACCTTCAACTTCGCGACCAACCACTATGACATTCCGCTCGACGACTTAGACAGCGTATTGCAGTTGAAGGATCCTAACGACGAGACGATGCACTGGGGGACCATCGCCTCCGCAACTTGGTCCAGGGGGAACCAATCCGACAGCCGGCTCGATATTGTGCTTTCCGGTACCGGGGGAAGCGAGGTCCTCCCGGAATACGAGATCTCTGTCTTGGCTGGTAAGATCAAAGACGCTTCCGGTCGAGTGGATGCATCTGATTACCCAATAGCAATTGAGGGAACCTTTGGCGAACCTCCACAGCTAATCAGCGTCTACGCTACGGATGCTGGTGATCATGCCCCAGGCGTTCAGGACGGCGACCAGATTGTGCTCGTGTTTGATGCCCCCACAAACGGCTATGATTTCAGTGCAGAAGGGAATTTCCCACTCGCGGATGTCCTCGAATTGAATGACGGCTCCCTATCATGGGGCAATGCGACAGCCGCCTGGAGCACCATCTCTTGGCCAAACGACTGCCTGATTGTCACACTGGCCGACGGCAACCCGGCATACGACCCCAACGCGATCACGATCTCGATAGCTGAGGGATACGAGGATATCATCCAGAGCTCCGATCCCGCCAACTTGATAGATGTCACGCCCTTCCGGGCGCAAATCACCGGCGATTGTGGCCCGGTGCCGACGATGATCAGCGCCGTTGCGGCCGATACCCATGCGGTCCGTCAAGCTGGCATACAATCCGGAGATGAGATTGTCATAACCTTCAACAATGCCACCAACCAACCTGTCATCGACAGTTCAAACGTCGACGGCATACTGCCGCTCCCCAACGGAACGTGGGGCGGTTTCAGCGCGACTTGGTCAACGACCGTATGGCCATATGATACCCTCCACATAGTATTCACGGGAGAGGGTTCTGACCTTGACATCGGCTATGAGATTACGATTGCTCAGGTATCTGGATTAATCAAGGATCCCACCGGAGCATACTACGCACTAGGGCCCGTCCTTATCACGGGCGACTTCGGAGCCGCGCCCATGGTGATCTCTGCGGAGGCTACCAATGATGGATGTGACAAGACAGGGATTCAGTCGGGTGATAAGCTTATCTTGACATTCGACAAGCCAACCAACGAGTTCGCTATAACTACCTCTAATATCGATTCAGTGCTCTGTGTCATTGGAAAGGCATGGGAAAGCGTACTGGATGCGCAGTGGAACGAGGTCGGTGATGTGTGCACGATTACCTTCGAGGCTCTCGAGCAGTATTCCACCGGCACGGTGAGACTCGAGCAAGGCGTTGCTACCGTTGAGCTGAAGCACGGTGGCACATGGCCGGATTGGGCAGCCTACGGCCATCTGGTGATCGATGCGCAGGAGTACGAGGTTTTCCAGCGAACAGACGAAACACACATTGAGCTTGAGGATGAATGGGCGGGTGGCAGTGTAGAGGACCACGTCTATGTCATCGAGTGGCAAAAGTCGTGTTCCGACCCACCCGGAGATGGGGACTATGAGGTCCGCGAAGGAGACTTCATTCATCTCTTGTCGGGTGACATCAAGGAATATGAGGAATATCCCGCCGAGCCACGGTACCCTGCATGGGGCGACCCGGTGGTGATCACCGGCTCGTTCGGCAGTCCACCGAAACTGCTGACCGCCACCGCAAACGCGAATGGCAGTTCACTCGGCGGCGGTCAGGATGATGACCAAGTTGTCCTGGTGTTCGACGAGTCGACAAATGGTTTTGCGGGCATTGACACGGCGACCATTGACACAGTTCTTCCTATCACAAGATCGGGCGAATCCGTTCCGTGGGGTTCGATTGCGTCCGCCGGATGGAGCAATTCAGACAAGACACTCACAATTACCTTGGGAGACGGAACACACGAGGTGGCTGAGGGCGATCTCATCACCGTTGTTTCCGGCTACATCAAGGACGTGGCAGGAAACGAAGCCATCGGTAGCGCAACCATCGACGGTAGCTTCGGTGCAGGCCCGGTTATCGTCAGCGCTCTCGCCGTCGACGCATCGCACGCTGGCTACGGCAACAACGAAGAAGACATAGTCATCATCACCTTCGACAGAGCAACGAACGGCAGCGAGGTGGAGATCGATGAAACCAACATCAACAACGTGCTCCATCTCGACAGTCACAGTTGGGGCACAATCAATGGCGTCGAGTGGACGACGACCAACTACGAGAATGACACTCTGATAGTCCGCCTTGGTTCGGACTCTCCCAGCATCGCCGTCGACGACACGATCACGATCAACTTCACAGGGACCGTGATGATCATGGACGCCGATGGGAGCTGTCCTGCAGGAGGTCAGGTCTCAGTAGAGGGAAGCTTTGGGGAAGCGCCTGTTCTTCTCTATGGAACCGCGTATCCGGCAGGCAGTAGAACGTCCGGCATTCAGCTCGGCGACATAGTTGTCCTTCGGTTCGACCAATCAGTTTCGCCCTACTCCGGGGACTTGGCTGCGGCCCTTACCTTGGAGAGCCAACAGCAGCAACAACATTTCTGGGGTGACTTTACGTTCGAGTGGAGCACCACCGTGTTTGAGAACGACACCCTAACCATCACCTTTGACGGTACTGGTTCTCCGAGCGTGGCCATCGGCGACAGCATCACCATAGAGGAAGGAACGATCCAAGACGACACTGAGATGATCGACGCCACGAGTTCCGCAGAGCTGGCTGGGACGTTCGGTGGCGCCCCCCAGCTCGTCTCCGCGTGGGCGTTGCCCACCGGCGACACAATCAGCGGCATCCAGGATGGGGACCAGGTGACTCTGGTTTTCGATAGTTCCTGCGATCCCTACGAGTTCAGCTATGACGACGAAGATGAGAATTACATCGGCAATGTGCTCCTGTTGCCCGAAGGCGTAACCTGGGGCCAGCCCGACCTCGCCGAGTGGAGTACGACGGCCTACGCAGATGACACGGTGACGATCACGCTG
The DNA here is from genome assembly GCA_035528515.1 of Acidobacteriota bacterium. Taxonomy (GTDB): domain Bacteria; phylum Zixibacteria; class MSB-5A5; order WJJR01; family WJJR01; genus DATKYL01. The sequence goes on from DATKYL010000416.1 coordinate 5,489, forward strand.
ACCACGACTGCCAACGTTGGCGTCGGCAATTCCGTCACGATCGCGTCGGGCAAAATCCACGCAGCAAATGAGCAGCTTGATGCGACCGGGGCCCAGGAGATCGGCGGCAGCTTCGGGCTCCCAACCACTATCGTGTCGGTTGTTGCCCAAGCCGCCGGCAGCACGTTGCCGGGGATTCAGGCACCGGATTGCGTCGTCATCACCTTTGATGAGCCCACCAACGGCATTATCATCGACGCCACGAACATTGACGCTGCCTTGCATATCGAGGGCAAGACTTGGGGCGAACACGTAGACGCCGCATGGTCGCTCGACAAGAAGACTCTGACCGTCTCCTTCACCACCGGCACTAATGCCACGGTGGAAGTATGGGACGTTATCGAGATCGGTGGGGATACCATCGAAAATGATAGCACGATCAACACCGATGACGCGGAAAACCGGAACCATGTTCCTGTCGCTGGCTCCTTCGGTGGCTCCCCACGCTTGATCTCAGCTGTGGCCGATACAACAAATGGCAGTCCGGCCCGCGGTGTGCAGGGAGGTGACCAAGTCGTGCTTACATTCGACACGTCAACCAACGCACCCGATATCGATTCCGACAACATCGATCGTGTACTGAAGCTCATCGGCCCGCACACATGGGGCCCGGTTGCGGCTACATGGTCCACACAGTCTCTCACCAACGATACGCTCACCATCGTCTTCGTTGGAACTGGCACGCGCAGCATCGAAGTCGGCGATGTCATCGAGATTTCCGTGGACGTTGACTCCATCTGGGACGAAACCGAGACCTACTGCGCGATCTCGGAGGCCTGCGTCAGCGGCACATTTGGCGGCCAGCCTAAGCTGCTATACGCAATCCTGTACGACGCGTCTGATTTGGGCAACGGCATTCAGGATGGGGATCAAGCCATCCTCGCATTCGATCTGCCGACAAACTGTTACGAGATAACCAGCGACAACATCGATTCCGTGCTCACGCTGAACGGCCAGCATTCCTGGGGAACCATCGATGAGCCAGCGGAGTGGAGCGATAACTACGACGTGCTCACCATCACCTTCGGCACCGGCGACCATGATGTGGCCGTCGGGAACTACATCACCATAGGTGATGATACCATCACCGGCCTGGACGGCGATCCCGCGCTGGGTTCGCCGCCCGCCATCGGAGGGGCCACCGGCGGCAAAGCTCCAATGCTCATTTCCGCAGAGGCCTTCGACACATCCGGGCTCGGCCCCGGCATCCAGGAAGGCGACACTGTCGTCTTGACTTTCGATAGTTCGCTCTACCCGGATGAAGTCATAACCGAGTACATCGATTATCAGTTGCACATAGACTGGAAGACGTGGAGCACGATCACGGCGGAATGGTCAACGACCGTTTACACGAACGACACGTTGACCGTCACCTTCGAAGAAGGAGGCTCTCCAACGGTCGCCGTCGGAGACTACATGACGAACCCATACGGGGTGATCACCGGCACAGACCGCTCCCTTGCCGCAGTCTTCTCGCCTCCCGCCATCACCGGCAGTTTCGGCGACGACACTGAGCCTCC
>DATKYL010000417.1:0-2975 GCA_035528515.1 Acidobacteriota bacterium
GCCGAGGCACACCACGCGCGCCGACTGGCCGCCGTCCAGGCTCAACATCAGGAGGCCCTCGAGGCCGCCTATCGCAACGGCTACAACGACGGCGTGGCCATGGCGCAGGCCGATCACGAAGAGGAACGACAACGGCAGTCGGCGTTGATCGCGGCCCTGACCGAGGAGTTTGCACGAACGCGACGCGAGTGGTTTACCGCCTCCGAACAACAGATGGTCGAGCTGATCGCCTGTGCCCTCGAGCAGATTCTCGGCGATCGCCCATCCAAGAGCGAACACGTGCTCCACGCGCTCAGACAGGCGATCGCGCAGCTCGACGAGGGTGACCGCGCCACCGTGCGCTGTCATCCCGATGATCTCCCGTTCGTGCGCGCCGCCTGCGAACAACAGCCCGATCTCCTCCGCGGCGCCCAACACATCCGTCTGACCGCCGACGACGCGATCCAGCCCGGGGGCTGCCTGGTGGAAACGGATCTGGGCGTTGTCGATGCCCGTGTCGAGCAGCAGTTGCGCATCCTGCGCGGTGCGCTCAAGGATGTGGCCGGGGACATCGATTCTCAGAGTTCGGCTCCGGTTGTGACGATGGACGTTCCTGCGGCGATGGCCTGAAAGACCGCGCCGCGATGATTCCCTTGCCAGAGGATGTTGTGAACCTGAACGCTTGCGCTCCGCCGCCGCCGATCGACTGGGATCGCTATCGACGCGCGATCCACCAGGCGGAACTCGTGCGCCCCACCGGGCGCGTCACGGGTCTGGTCGGCCTGACGGTCGAGGCCGATGGACCGTCGGTCCAAATCGGCGAATACTGTGTACTGGAAGATCTGCGATCGCGACGCAAGGTGCCGGCCGAAGTCATCGGCTTTCGTCAGGGACGCGTTTTGCTCATGCCGCTCGGCGAAAATGCCGGAATCGGTCCGGGATGGATCGTGACCGCTACCGGACAGCCGCCGTCGATCGCGGTGAGTGCAACGATGCTGGGACGGGTCGTGGATGCGCTGGGGAATCCGATCGACGGGGGAGAGGCGTTCCCGGATACCGTCACGCGGCCGCTGTCGGCCCATCCACCCGATCCCCTCAGCCGCCCCCGGATCACCGATCGTCTCAACACCGGGGTCCGGGCGATCGACACGCTCCTGACTTTGGGGAAGGGGCAACGCATCGGTTTGTTCGCGGGATCAGGGGTGGGAAAGAGCACGCTTCTGGGCATGATTGCGCGGACTTCCTCGGCCGACGTCAACGTCGTCGCGCTCGTCGGCGAACGCGGCAAAGAAGTCCGGGACTTTCTCGATCGCGATCTCGGTCCCGAAGGGCGCGCGCGCACGGTGGCAGTGGTCTGCACCTCGGACCGGCCTGCCCTCCTGCGTCTAAAGGCGGCGGTGACCGCCACCGTGATCGCCGAGTATTTCCGTGATCGCGGCGCCGATGTGATGCTCCTCGTCGACTCGATTACGCGCTGGGCGCTGGCCCAGCGTGAAGTCGGTCTGGCCGCGGGAGAACCGCCGACCACCCGCGGCTTTCCGCCCTCGGTGTTCGCCCAGTTGCCCCGGCTGCTGGAACGAGCTGGACGCTCAGCACGCGGCTCTATCACCGGTGTCTACACCGTTCTGGTGGAGGGCGATGATCTGGCCGAGCCGATCTCCGATACCTGCCGCGCGATTCTCGACGGACACCTGGTTCTTGCGCGACGGCTCGCGTCGCAGGGTCACTACCCCGCTCTCGAGGTGCTGGAATCGGTTTCGCGCGTTGCCGGCGACGTCCTGACGCCCGATGAGCAGGCGCTGTCGTTCGACGTACGCGAGCTGCTGGCAACCTATCACGACAGCGAGGATCTGATCGCCGTCGGTGCGTATAAGCAGGGAAGATCAACGGAGATTGACCGGGCGGTTGCCGCGCACGACGGGCTGCGGGGCTTTCTGCGCCAGGGCATTCGCGAGGTCGCGCCCGCCGAAGAAGCCTGGCAGAATCTGGCGACGATCGTCACCCAGGCGGAGCAGACCGTGGGCTCCCAACAGCAGTCCGCTGAACCGGCGCCCACTCGGCCCGAACGCAGAGCGGTTCCCGGTCATCCGGCATAGGTCATGAAACAGTTCCACTTCCGTCTCGAACGACTCCTTCGCCTGAAGGAATCGGAACGGCGGCAGCGGGTAACGGCGCTGGCGGAGAAGAGGCGCTGCCTCGACGAGTGCGAAGAGGCGCTCGTAGCCGCTCAGCGGGCATTCGATACGCTTCGGGAATCCTACATCTCCGAAGCCGGACGTCCGACCTCCCCCGCCATTCTCATGATGGCGCAGTATGCGATGACTGCGGCCCAGCGACGGATCACCGAGCGTGCCGAGGCCGTCGGGACCGCCACCGGGGAGGTGGAACAGGCCCGGGACCACCTGATCGAAAAATCCCGTGAAGTGGATATCCTCGAACGGCTGCGACGCAAGCAGTGGGAGGAACACACGCGCGATGAGAACCGCCGCGATCAGAACCAGATCGATGCGATCGCCGTGCAGCAGTACGCTCTGCGAAGTTGCTCACGCTCCGACTCGTCCGTGGACGACTAACGGAACATTTTGCCGCCGCACACTGGAATTCCGAACCGCAAGACGCCTCGCGGCAGACCCCGATCGTTCACCGCCGCATACTTAATCGACGAGCGAAACCGCGAGTCGCCATGAACTTGGAGATCACCGGCGCTGCCGGCGCGGCGAACGGCACGCCTCTTGCACACGCGGCTGCGGATAATTCTGTCCGAATCCGTATCGAGGATGCCATGGCAGACGAGGAGAAAGACGCCAAAACGGCGGCCGACGAGAAAACCGCCGACACGAGCAAGGCCAAAGAGAAAGACGCGCCGAAAGAGGCTGACGCGGAAGACGCTCCGGTGAAGAAGAAGTCGGGCGTCAGTCCGCTGGTTCTCATTCTCTCCGCGGTGGGCAGTCTGGTGGTCTTTGTGGCCGTGTTCAGTTACACCATGGGCGTGTTCG
>DATKYL010000418.1:0-2702 GCA_035528515.1 Acidobacteriota bacterium
GGCCTCTGGTGGAAGGAGACCGAACACCAGCTCGGACGCGAAGCGTGCATCGCGGTCGAACGGGAGGCGTGGGACCGCTGGTTCCCCCTGCAGATGTCCCGACTGGGCAAGGTACTGGGATTCGAGGTCCAAGACGGCGTCCCCAAAACGCTCATAGACAAATCAGAGACCGAACTGAAATCGCTTCTGGAAGCGATCTCGGTCAACTGGCTGGCCCAGGACGGCCTCTGGTTTCAGGCCGTCGAGAACCGCTGTGATCTCGCCACCGCGCAACGCGCGAACGACACCGCCTGGAGCCGTTTCTCGCCGTTCGAAGTGGGCAGCATCAAGTCGATTCTCAACCTCCCGGACGACGGCGGGCTGGACGCCCTCGAGCAGGCGATGCATTACCGTCTCTACGCCTTCATCAACCGCTACACGATCGAACGCCCGAATGCGAGGACGTTAATTCTGCACATGAACGACTGCCGTGTCCAATCCGCCCGCAAACGGAGAGGGCTCGCCGACTACCCCTGCAAGTCGGGTGGGACGGTCGAGTACACGACGTTCGCCCAAGCGATCGACCCTCGCATCGTCACCCGCTGTATCGGGTGCGCGCCCGATCCGCATCCGGACGAGTGGTACTGCGCGTGGGAATTCACTTTGCCCCGGGAGTAGCCCCGTCCTCTTGGGCACGCGGGAAGATCTTGTCTCGGTGCCACGGGCCTTCAGGCCCGTGAACCTCACGGGCTCACAGACGGGAAACCCCGCGACCTGTTGCCGACCACGGGCCTAAAGGCCCGTGGCACCGGATTGGGACGCAGAGAAAAGGGGCCGGCATAAATGCCGGCCCCTCGTGCAAAATGTCGCAGAATGCTACCGGTCGATGTCGCCCAGAACGATATCGAGCGAACCGACGACCGACACCACATCGGCGATCAGCATCGGCTTCGGCGAGTGCTGTACGATCGCGTCGGTGGCGGAAATCGCGGTGAAGCAGGGCGAGCGCGCCTTGAACCGCACCGGGATATTCTTGCCGTCGGACTGGATGTAGAATCCCAGTTCGCCGCGCGGCGCCTCGGTACGGGCGTAGATGTCACCGGCGGGCGGGCGGATATTGCGCGGCACCGCCTCGCGAACGTCCCCCTCCATCGGAAGATGATCGAGCGCCTGATGGCAGATCTTGATCGATTCGGCGATCTCATAGATGCGCACCATGTACCGGTCCCAGCAGGAACCGAGCGTCCCATGTTCGGCGGTGCCGGTGATCACCTTCCAGTCGAAACGGTCGTAGATCGAATACGGATCATCACGCCGGGTATCCCAATCGACACCCGAGCCGCGCAGGTTCGGCCCGGTGACGCCGTAAGAGACCGCCACCGCAGGCGGGAGGATACCGACGTCGGCGGTGCGCTTGATGAAGATGTGATTGTATGACAACAGGTCGTTGAAATCTTTCAGCTTCGGTTCGAAGTACGTCAGGAACTCACGGCACTTGTCGGTCCAGCCCTCGGGAAGATCACGGGCGACGCCACCGACCCAGATGTAGTTGTAAAGCATCCGCGCCCCGGACAGCCACTCAAACAGATCGAGGATCAGCTCCCGATCACGAAACGCCCAGAGGAAGGGAGTAAACGCACCCAAGTCGAGCCCATAGGTGCCGAGCGCCACCAAGTGGCTGGCGATCCGCTGCAGCTCGCAGCAGACGACCCTGATGTACTCGATCTTCTCGGGAACCTGCAGCCCCATGAGACGCTCGACCGCGACGACCACGCCCATGTCCATACTCATCGAGGCGATGTAGTCCATCCGGTCGGCATACGGAATGATCTCGTGGTAGGGGACACTCTCGGCGTGCTTTTCGAAGCAGCGGTGCAGGTAGCCGATATAGGGCCGAACCGAGGTCACGACCTCGCCGTCCATCTTCAACTGCAGCCGGAGCACACCGTGGGTCGAGGGGTGCTGCGGGCCCATGTTGACCGTAAAGCTGTCGGTCAGATAGGCGCCCGCGTACTTCTCCGGCGGGGTCCCGACGTTGATCAGAAGATCGTCGTCCTCGACTTCGTAGCGGGGTGGTGATGGCGGTGTGAATGTATCGCTCATAACATCGACTCTCCCGAGGCGCAATGGGCCAACGGATTACTCCTCCGGCATATAGAAGAACTGCCCCTCTTCGTCGAGGAAGAATTTGTAGCGCGCGCGAAAACGTCGATCGCCGACCCAGAAGGCATAGACCCAGCGGTGACCGGCGGTCAGCTCCGTCTGCGGCAGCGGCCAGCCTTTCGACCCGAACGTGTAGTTGCCGGTGGGCACATCGGCAAACTCATAGGTGATGAGTCCCTTGCCGAGCGAGTCGGACACGATGAACCGCACCGCCAGAGACCTGTTGACCCGCACATGGAAGTACTGCGGCTGATCCGCAGGCGGCGGACTCTCGCCGGCGACCTCCGATGACGTCTCGATGACAAAGGCGGTGTCGCGCGTGAAAGGCCGTAGCGTCGAGTAGTTCGGCGCCATCCGGGTGAAGTCCGGGTCACCAACAACGAGGTAACCGTACGACCAGTCGAGCATTTCGGTCGATCCGGGATCGGCCGGTGCCAGTTTTCCTTTCCCTGACGACGACTCGCTCTGCTGGCCCGAACATGCGGACAGGGCCATGACCAGAACCGATGCCAGCCCCCAGCGTGCGCATCTCACCGACGTGCTTCCCGTCATATGATCAC
>DATKYL010000419.1:0-3182 GCA_035528515.1 Acidobacteriota bacterium
TCGATACCCGCGGTCAGATCGCTGGCGATCGCATCGGCGGACCACGGTCCATTGTTGAGGAACGACACACGCGGGGCGAAACCGTTTTTCGTCAGTTCCGAACGACGATACGCCGGCAAATCGCCGGCGATCCGTCCCCGCAGACTCGCGATGAAATGCGCATCGCGATGCGAACGGCGGGTGCCGCCGAGGTCGATCACCTCGCCGCCACCGATCGTAACTTGGGGTGTCGGCCAGCGCAGGACGAAACGATCCTTGAGTCGGGCGACGATCGGTTCCTTGAGACGCAATTCACACAGGCCGTTGTGTCCGGACGCAATGGCGGCGGCGCCGACCGGATAGGCGGTCGCCTCCGGCTCGGATGTCCCGAGCATCACCAGAACCTGCCGTCCGGGACGCAGTGGTTGCACCGCATCCGACCAGATCGACACATCGACCCACAGGCGGTCGACCGTTTCGACACCGCCTTCGGCGACCACACACTGGCCGCGGCTGAGTTGTGCCAGGTCGACGCCTGAGAAATTCACCGCCACGCGCTGGCCGGGCGCCGCCTGTTCAACATGCTGCTTGTGGACTTGCAGGTCGCGCACGCGGCCGCTGATGCCGCCGGGCTCGATCGCGATCGGGCGACCGACCGACAGCGAACCGTCGATGAGTGTTCCGGTCACCACCGCGCCGCGTCCAGCGATGGTGAACACGCGGTCGATGTAGAGACGCGGACTGCCGATGTCGCGACGCGGGGTCAGCGATTGCGTTACCGTATCAATCGCTGCGCGCAGTTCGTCGAGGCCAGTGTGTGAAACTGAGTCGACGGCGATAATCGGGGCATCTTCGAGGAACGAACCGCGCACCTGCTCGGTGACGTCGCTTCTGACCAGCTCCAGCCAGTCGGGATCGACCCCATCTATTTTCGTGATCACGACGATTCCGCGCGCGACGCCGAGAAAACGGAGGATCGCCAAATGTTCGGCCGACTGCGGCATCCAGCCGTCGTCGGCGGCGACGATGAGGAGCACAAAATCGAGTGCCCCGACGCCGGCGATCATGTTCTTGACCAGCCGCTCGTGGCCGGGGACATCGATAATACCGATCGTCTCGCCCGAATCGGTGGTCATCCAGGCGAAACCGAGATCGATCGTCATCCCGCGCGCCTTCTCCTCGGGCAGGCGATCGGGATCGATCCCCGAGAGAGCGATTACCAGAGTCGACTTGCCATGATCCACATGGCCCGCGGTTCCCATCACATACATGGCGGCTCCCCGGTGCGAGAACCGTGCCGATACGACGGGGCGGGCTCAGGTGGCTTGCGGGTATCCACGAAGGAACTCGGAGAGAAGTGTGTCATCGGATGCAAACATCGTCCGCAGTGAAAATACGACGGCGTCATCAGAGATTGTACCGAGAATCGGCGGTGTATGAGCCCGTGCCGCGCGCACAACGTCATCAGGTGCCGGCGCGGCCAGACGCACCCCCCAGCCGTCGATCGTCTTCCCCGGGGCAGCGCCTCCACCGAATGTGTCGTGCGCCGGGATCACGGTCGCATCCCAGCCGGCATCGGTCGCGACCGCGGTGATACGCTCGGCGCGGGCGCGCAGATCATCGGTCGAGACCGCGAGGAGTTGATAGAGCGGAATCAGTGTTTCGGCACGTCCGGCGCGATGCGCCGCGACGGTTGCTTCAAGGACCAGCAGCGTCGATTTGCCGGGACGGAGTGAACGATAGAATGGATCGGAACGCAGGCGGTCGATCAGATCGCGGCGGCCGAGTATGATCCCCGCCTGCGGGCCGCCGAGGAGTTTGTCGCCCGAGCAGGTGACGAGATCAGCGCCGGTTGCCACGGCCGCTTTCACGGTTGGCTCACCGCTGTATTGACAGATCGATCCGGGACCGACAGCGCCCGAGCCGAGATCCCAGAGAACGGGGATGCCCCGTTCCTTACCCAGCCTCGCCAACACCTTCGGTTCGACTTCACCGACAAAACCGGTCTGCTCGAAATTCGAGCGATGAACCTTGAGAATCAAAGCGGTCTGGGGACCGCAGACTTTTTCGTAGTCGGCGAGATTGGTCTGATTGGTGGTCCCGATTTCCCGCAGGACCGCCCCGCTTTTGGCCAGGATCTCGGGAATCCGGAAACCGCCGCCGATCTGCACCAGTTCGCCGCGGGAGATGACGACTTCCCGGTCCCACGCGAGTGCGGTCAGGGCCAGGTAAACCGCCCCGGCATTGTTGTTGACGACCAGCGCCGTTTCGGCTTCGGCCAGCGCGGCCAGTTCTTCTTCGACGGCGACGCCGCGCTTGCCGCGTTCGCCCTTCGCGAGATCGTATTCGAGTGAGAGGTACGAGGTCAGCCTCTCCCCCACCTGATCGAGCAGATACTGCCCCCACGGAGCGCGACCGAGATTGGTGTGCAGGAGGACGCCGGTCGCGTTGATGACGCGCTGGGGGAAGCGGCGGGTGTGTGCCGCGACGTATTGCTTCACGCGGGCAATGATCTCCTCAACGGTCGGCCACGGCTCGCCCGCGGGAATCGAACGCCGCAGGTCCTCGAGGGTGCGGCGCACGTGCTCGGTAACGATCGGGCGACCCAGCAAACCGATCAAACCGCCGAGACCTGCGTGCGAGACGATGACTTCTACTGACGGTGGTCGTGTTTGCGACATGGCGACAATTATGGGCTCAATCAAGTGCCGGACATGCAAAAGCGGAAGGGGTGGGAATCGAACCCACCGCGGATGACCCGAAGCCACCCGCCTACGGATTTGAAGTCCGCGCCGGCCACCAGACCGAATCCGCTTCCGGGTGGAATATACGAGGGCCTCAAATCGAAGGCACCTCCATTTTCAGCGGGCTGCCCTCAATAGGCACCAAGGTGACCAAGGCGAGCCCTAACGAGGGCGTCAGGGCCACCCGGCCGAGGCTCGTGTGCCGATTTCGGTCGATGGATCTGAATGGTGCGGTGATGCCGGGATGGAGACATTCATTCGATCCAGTCGATGCCTTCGTTCACAGTATATCGAGAATCGGGCTTCCCATTGACAGTGAACGGGAAGGGTATGTTGAGACCATTCTTGGTCGCAACCTCGAGTGCGAAGAGACCCCGCGCCGGAATTTCCCCGGCAGCGGTTAGCAGCATTAACCACTCATCGTCGGGTGACCAGCAGGCGGCTACGGCCGCTTCTTGG
>DATKYL010000420.1:0-7275 GCA_035528515.1 Acidobacteriota bacterium
GAGCAGGATGTGCCGATGCTGCTGTCCGAGACGCCGGGTGTCTATGCGTACTCCGACAACGGGAACGGGGTCGGCTATTCGTATCTGTCGATCCGCGGATTCTCGCAACGCCGGGTTTCGGTGATGATCAACGGCGTGCCGCTCAATGACCCTGAATCGCACGAGGTCTACTGGATCGATCTCCCGGATCTACCGGAAAACCTGCAGGATGCGCAGATTCAGCGCGGGGTCGGCACCACGTTGTACGGATCGAACTCGATCGGCGGCACGATCAACCTGCTGACCGATCACTTCTCCCCCGTCCGCGAGATTTCGGTGTCGTCGGGGGTCGGCAGCTACAACACGCGCAAGTTCTCCGCGGCGGTGAACTCGGGCATGCTGAGTGACCGGTATACGGCGCAGGTCCGGCTTTCGCGCGTCCTATCGGACGGATACCGCGACGACGCCTGGACCGATCTTTGGTCCTGGTTCGGCGGCTTGGCCCGCTATGACGAAAAGTGGACGAATCGCGTGAATGTGTTCGGCGGCTGGGAGGAGACCCATTTGGCGTACAAGGGCCTTCCCCGACGCTTCATCGAGGGCGACACGTCGTTCGTGTGGGAAATCGACGATCTCCCGTTTAGTCCGACCGGCGACCCCGACGTCGATCGGCGCACCAATCCGCTCAGTTGGGACGGCGAGGTCGATCACTTCGTCCAGCCGCATTTCCAATGGATCGCCGAGTACCGGCCGAACGAAAAGTGGCAGTACGAGAACACGGCGTATCTGATCCTCGGCAACGGCTACTACGATCAGTTGCGCTGGAACACGGGGTTGGAAGAGTACCAAATCGATCCGTTTACCATTGAGACCGAGAGCGGGCGTGTCGAAATCGACGAGGCGGACTCGTTGATCCGGCGCCGGACGGTTGAGAATGTCTTCTGGGGCAACGTGGCCAAACTGACGCGCCGCGACGGCCGCAGCTCGCTGACGGTCGGCGCCGAATGGCGGCATCTCAGCGCCGATCACTACGCCGAGTTGAAACGCGTGGTCCCGACACCACCCGACTTCACGCCCGGCCAGCGTTACTACGACTACCACGGCGGCAAGAAGGTGATCTCCGGCTTCGTGCAGGAGATCATCGCGGCGTCTCCCTGGGTCACGATAACCGGCGCGCTCCAGGCGTCGCTCAAGCAGTATGAACTCCGAGACGATCAGTTCCCGAATTACTACGGCCAGCGTGTGAATCATTCGACGTGGTACAGCTTTCTCTCGCCGCGGATCGGCATCACGCTACGTGACCCCCGCGGCTGGACGGTCTTTGTCAGTCTGAGCCACAACGAACAGGAACCGACCAACGACGAGGTCTTCGATCCGCAGGACTTCTGGTCGGACGCCAATGCCTTCTTCCGGCATTTCAATCCGACAACGGGCGAAGGCGAAGACCCGATTATGAAACCGGAACGTGTGACGAACTGGGAATGGGGCATCGCGTACGATCATCCCCGTCTGCGGGCCGAAGCCAATTTGTTTCACATGCGGTTTACCAATGAGATCGTCTACAACGGGCAGATCAACGATGACGGCGTGCCGATCCGCGCCAATGCGCCGCGGTCGTACCATCAGGGTGTCGAGCTGAGCGCGCGGGCCGATTTCGGTCGCGGGGTGACCGCGAGCGGTAATCTCGCCTTCAACGACAATCGTTTCGCCGATTTCACCGAGTTTGTCATCGACTGGGATACGTGGGAGGTCAGCGAGGTCAATCGCGGCGGGAACGTCATCGCCGGTTTCCCCAAACACCTCGCCAATCTGAGGGTCAATTACGATCACGAGTACTTTGGTGTGTCGGGGCATCTGTTCCGTTCGGGACGTCTCTATATCGACAACACGAATGCGAAAGACGCGTCGATCGATCCCTATTGGCTGGTCAGTCTGCGCGGTGAACTGCGGCTCGCGTCTCTGACCGGCTGGCGGGGTTTGAGCGCATTTGTGCAGGTGAACAACTTGTTCGACGAGGAATACGAGACCGGCGGATATTTCGATGACGGTTATCCGTTGTTCATCCCGGCGGCGAAGCGGAATGTCTTCGCCGGATTGCGCGCCGCCCTGTGAGCGCATCCGGGTAGACGGTCCCAAGGGTCGCGTCATTGCGTCGCCTGGATGACGGCGCGGGGCCCGGCAGGGAATAGCCGGGTCCCGACCTGTAGGTTACGCGAGGCAAGCAGGTGATCGGAAAACTCCACACCGCCGACTGGATCATCATCGCCGCGTTCTTTCTGTTTCAGGCGTATCTCGGTTTCCGCCGCAGCACGCAACGAGGGCAGCGCCCCGACGCAACCGATTATCTTCTGGGCGGGCGGCAGCTGACGCTCCCCGCGTTCGTCGCGTCACTGGTCTCGACCTGGTACGGCGGGATTCTGGGGGTGGGCGAGTACTCGTATCTGTACGGCGTTTCGAACTGGCTGGTTTTCGGAGTACCCTACTACCTCTGGGCCACCGTTTTCGCGATCTTTCTGGCCCGACGCGCCCGTCGCACGCACTTCATCTCGCTTCCCGACCATCTGGGGCAGGCCTACGGTCGCAGTCCCGCGGTAGCGGGTGCCGTCGTGGTCTTTGTGATGACCGTCCCCGCCGCCTACATCCTGATGGTGGGCGACGTCGCTCGGCTGTTGCTCGGCTGGCCGGTCTGGCTGGGCGTCATCGTCGGTGCGTTTCTCTCGGTCGTGTATCTGTTCGTCGGCGGGTTTCGTGCGGCGATACGCGCCGATCTTCTGCAATTCGCCTGCATGTTCGGGGGCTTTGCGCTCATTCTGCCATTCGCGATTCACCAGTACGGCGGCTGGTCGTTCATCGTGGAAAACGTCCCTGCGACGCATCTGACCTGGCACGGCGGCAACTCGGGCTGGTTCATTCTGTCGTGGTACTTCATCGCGATGGCCACTCTGGTTGAGCCGGCGTTCTACCAGCGTTGCTATGCGACACGCACCGAACCGATGGCACAGAAAGGGATTTTCTGGTCGATCGCGTTCTGGATTGTCTTCGACTTCATGACGACCACCACCGGTCTCTACGCCCGTGCCGCCATGACCAATCTGCCGAGTCCGCAGACGTCGTATCCGGCATTGGCCTTTCAGGTCCTGCCGCCGGGAGTTTTGGGTCTGTTTCTCGTCGGCCTGTTGGCGACGATCGTCTCGACCGTCGATTCGTACATGTTCCTGGCGGCGATCTCTCTGGGCCGCGACGTGGTGTCACGCCTGCGACCGACGTCGGACCGGGGGGTGAAGACACTCACCCGCTGGGCGATCCTGGTATCGGCGATTCTCGCGGTGGTGCTGGCGTTGAGTTCGCGTTCGGTCATCGGACTGTGGCGCGATCTCGGTTCGATCGGGGTGCCGATGATCCTCTTGCCCGTACTCTATTCATTCCGCAAGAAGCGATTCTCGATAACCGCAACCCGGGCGGTGTTGTGGATCGTCGCACCCGGGATCGTCTCCGCCTTCTGGGTATCCTGGCGGATCGCGACGGGGGGATACCCGTTGGGATTGGAGCCGATTTTCCCGGGGTTGATCGTGTCGGTGATTCTGTTCGGGTGGAATGTCCGCGGGGAGTAGGGTGGGCTATGCCCACCACCCGCGGGCGATCATCTCGTGATTAAGAGGTGGGCGTAGCCCCGCCTTGCGGGATCTTCGACCCACCGTACCGTGATTGCTTGCGGGGAATGTCCGCGGCCGATAGAGTGAGATCCACAGAACCGGCAAGCGGTATCAGGCCGGGGAATCACGAGAGATCCAGCTTCATCCGAAGCTCCCCGTCCTCATGGTCCCCGGTGTACACGAAACCCATCTTGCGGTAGAAGCCGCCCGGGTCGCCTTCGCCCCAGCGGTGACTCAGGTACAGGAGCTTCGCGTTCGGGCGGGTCTTCACATGGGCAATCAGTAGTTCGAGAGCCCGGCGACCGTACCCTTTCCCCTGATATCGCACGTCGATCATAAACCGCCACAGCCAATACTGCGCTTTCTCCGGAATCTCAAAGAGCATCACAAAGCCGACGGGGGTGTCGTCGGCATAGATCGCCCGGAACCAGGCCTCTTCGTGGAAATATGCCTGGGCGATCGACTTGGCATTCGACGCCACAAACTGCTCCTGCCTCCGGGACACGTGCAGGTCGAGTATCGCCTGGAGTGTTTCTCTGGTGATCTTGCGCAGGGTGATTTCCGCCATGTTACGTAACTCCGGAGGCACCGCGAGCAAATAGCTACGAAGAGTCTGGTCCTGCGTCACGCTATCGTCGCGGATGGACCCCCCGGTCTGAACCTGAAGATACCCCATGAGGCGTATCTTAGAAAGATGAATCGGTCGGGGGCAACGCGTGCGGTTCTTCAGCCGCCGCCCGCGTGGCTCGGCGCTACACCCGCCACCCGTTCACGGCTTCCGGATGAGCCGGGGCCAGGCGCACGACGCGCTGTTCGGCGCCGCGCGTCAGGGTCACATCGACCGACGGCTCGTGCTTGAGATCGCAGTACCGCGCAGTGATCGCCGCTGCTCTCTCGATGTCCTGTTCGGATGGTTCGCCGCGCACGACGGTGACCGGCGATCCGGTTCCCAGCACCTCGACGAGCCAGTCGTTCGGCTCGGCGTACGACTGGATTTTGACATTCTCGTCCTGGTTGCGGCCGACGATCGCCCGGACCTGCGGCGACAAACGGAAGTGCCGTCCCGCCCGCAGGAGGTTTAGATCGGTGAAGCTGGGGTGCTGAGTGTGATTCAGCAGATCGCGCAGTTTCCGCGAGTACTCCGGGTCGGTCAACAAACACCCCGACGCGGGCGTCGGAAAATCCTCCAACCCGAACTCGCGCGCCAGCTCGAACTGACGTTGCCGACCGCGCCCGGAGATCGCTTCGAGCTTCTCGCGGTCGATCCGGCCGTCCAACTCGGGGATCGTCGGCGCCAGAAGCTTCGCCGACAACGGCCGCAGGAGCCGTCCTTTCAAACCGGCCTCGCGTTCGGTCAGTTCGAGACGGGGACGCAACTGCGAGAAGGGACGTTGCCCCAGAACTTCGCCGGTCATCACGGCGTCGGCACCGACCATCTCCATGTACTCTTTCGCCTCGCGGAGCATGAGAATGCGACAGTCGACGCACGGGTTCATGTTCCGTCCGTACCCGAAAGTCGGATTCTGTACGATCTTGACGAACTTCTCGGCCAGGTGCACGAGCTTGACATCGAAGCCGAACCGTTCGGCGATCGGGTAGGGATTCGACGAGCAGGAGGAACGGTCGGACAGATCGCAACCGAAGTGGGTCATCATCGTCAGGGCGGTGACGCGCACATTTTGTCGCAGCATGAGCAACACCGACAGGCACGAATCGAGCCCGCCGGAGAACAGCGAGATCACGTGTACCCGTGGGGGCGATTGCGGGTCGGAATTCTCAGTCATCGAGGTCCTGCATCACGGAGCCGGGAACAGAACTCCCGGCCGCGCATGATACGCATGATGAAACGTCACCGTTGTTACAAAAGCCAGAAGAGGGAGTTGGCCGCCAGCTCCAGAAATGGCTGCGGGTAGACGCCGGGGATAATGCTGATCAGAGCGGCCAGGACGAGGGCCGATTGCAGGCCGAGCGCGGCGCCGTCGCCGGTCACCACCGGACCGTCCTCCGGCTCCGCCCACATCCACATCGCCACAACAACCCGCAGGTAGTAGTAGAGCGAGAGCGCCGAGAAGAGCACGGCCCATACGACGAGGCCGATGTAACCGGCGTGAACCGCCTCGCTGAACAGGACGAACTTCCCGGCAAAACCGACGGTCGGGGGGATACCTGCCAGACCGAACATAAAGATCGTCAAGACCGCCGCAGTCTTAGGTCGGCGTTTGCCGAGCCCGGCGATGCCGTCGAGCGTCACGACGTCGCCGCGATTACCGAGCGCGCAGATCGCCGCAAAGGCGCCCACCGACATTCCCGCGTAACCCAACAGATAGAATCCGATCGCGCCCACCGCACCCGAACCGCCGGCGGTGAGTCCGACCAGCGCGTAGCCGACGTGCGCGATGCCGGAATAGGCGAGCAGGCGTTTCAGATCACGTTGCCGCAACGCCCACAGATTCCCCACCAGCATCGAGAGCCACGCCACCGTCCAGAGAACCGGCTCGATCGGGAGATCGACGAAGGTCGTCTGCGTGAGCCGCAGAAGCAGTCCGATCGCCGCCGCCTTCGGGGCGGCCGAGAAGAAGGCAACCGTGGGGGTGGGTGCGCCGGTGTAAACGTCGGGCGCCCACAGATGGAACGGGACCGCGGCGATTTTGAAAAAGAAGCCGACCGCGATCAGGAGCGCGCCGATCCACCACAACGGCGCGGTCATCATGCCGCCGGTCGCCAGCGCGCGACCGATCCCGTCGAAGGAGAACGACGCAGTCGCGCCATAGACGAGCGCAATCCCGAACAGCGTGAAACCTGAAGCGAAGGCACCGTTGAGGAAATACTTCGCCCCCGCCTCGACCGATTCATCGGATCTGATCCGTCCCGCCGCCATTGCATAAAGAGGCAGCGAGAGAATCTCGAGGCCGAGGAACAGGACGGCCATGTTATTGGCCAGCACGAGCAGATCCATGCCGATAACCGACACCAGCATCAGGCCGAAGTACTCCGAGCCGAAAACCGATGCGGCTCCGCGTCCCCGCCACGACCCGGCCGCGGTCAACGCGGCGAGGATTGCACCAACGTGGATGATCAACCGGAAGAGATGGGCGTACCGATCGGCCAGGATCATCCCGCTGAAGCCGACGTCGATGTAGTCGAAACGGCGCCAAATCAGCAGTGCGGACACGAGCAGAATGATGGCGGCGAACCAACCGAGGTTGCGGCGTCCCTTACCGGCGACATCCAGCACCATCACCAGCAGGGCGCCTGCCATCAGGACGATTTCAGGAGTGATCGCCGCCAGATTCACGGGGTGACCTCCGGTACGGGCGGCGGGGCCGGGGCGAGAACGAACGGCGCGGTCTCGTCGGTTTGGGGCTGCTCGATCAACTGCGCGGGACGGACCTGCTTGAGCCAGGCGTCCAGCGCGGGATTGATGCGGTCGAGGATCGGACGCGGGTAGACGCCGATCCAGAAAATCAGCGCAATCAACGGAATGAGCGTCGCCAGTTCCCGAAACGACAGGTCACGCAACGACGCGTTCTCTGAATTCGTAATCGGGCCAAAGAACACGCGTTTGACCAGCCACAGGAGGTAGCCCGCCGCCAGGATCACCGCACTCGTCGAGATAATCGCAAAGATCGGCCGCGATTGAAAC
>DATKYL010000421.1:0-13534 GCA_035528515.1 Acidobacteriota bacterium
CAGTATTGTTGGAAGCCGAAGTAGGATTCTCGTCCACTGACGAGAGCCCATTCATGGACGGGTAACGGTCCGGGCTTGCCGGCCTAAGGTGGGTCGTTCGGGCCGCGACGAGGATGCATCGGGACACCGCCCCGTGTCCTCGCAAGCAGCGCAGGCAATCATCCCTGACCCGGGCGCGAAAACGGGCGTTCAGGTGCGTGGGAGGAGTGTCCGCAGGAGAAGGGGAGGCGCCGGTGACGACAGACCGAGCCCAACCGCGAGGTCCGCCGCGCTGAGGAACCGCTGGCGAGAAACGTCCGAAACCGCAATGTTCTGAAAGGAGGTACGCAATAGGGAAAGAACGGAGGGCCCGTGGAGGGCTGATTCAGGGAGGACATGTGATGGATCGGAGTTGGAGAATCGTCTTGCGGACGATGGCTTGCATGGGGCTTGTGGCGGTGTGCCTGGCAGTGGCGTGCACGTCGCGGCGGGGCATAGAACCGGGGCCGGTCAAGTACAACATTTACGCAGCCACAAGTGGGGACACCGGATTGATCTTTGTTGTGGACGCCGACAGCTTTGTGGTCGTTGACTCGATCGAAGTCGGGTACTTTGTCTGGAGCATGGTCGTCACCCCAGACGGCCGCACGATCATTGCCGAGATCCAGGTCCCCGAAGAATACGGTGCGCGTACGATTGCCATTGATGTCGCGACGAAGACGATCAGACAGAGTCCCGAAGGATCACACGGGTACACCGGCAGCCTGCTGCTACTGGACAAAGGCCGCCTGGTGGTGCGTGAATGCTGGGACCTGGTGTACCTGGATCCGGCAAGTCTTGATGTCATCGGCGCGGACAGCATGCAGGTTCTCTATGCTACAGGGGACCCGGAGGGGAACGTCATCGCAGGGGCGACAGGCCCACCGACGGCGTTGCGCGTCTACGATGTCCGCTCCCGCACCGTCCTGCATGAATTCAAGCCGCGTACCATTGACGGCGACACCGTCGCCTATGTCGGCAGGGTGGTTCTCCATCCCGACGGTCGTCGGGCGCTGGTGCTCGCCCAGGCGGCGAGTCGTCACGCTCTCTTCATGGTTGTGGACCTGGAGACACAGGCCACGGTATTCCAGTCGAGCTTGGTGACCGACCAGGGGGAGATCGGTATCACACCCGGGGGCGGGTGTGCGATTGTCACCGATCCCGGGGTTCCTGAGTCTTACATCCTGGTAGGGACGGTTGATGTGTTCGCCCTGGACCCTCCTGCCCACCTGCTGCGCCTGAATCGGAATGACATGGGGGCAACCGCGATCTCTCAAATCCGGTTCATCGCGGGGACGACCACAGCGATCCTCGCTCCCAGGTTTCGGACACCTGGAGCGGTATGCGAGTTCGACTGGGAGGAACTTGCCTTGAAACGTAGAATCGATGCGATAGGCTTTGACGGTCTAGCAGCCGTGGCGGTTGGCCCGGCGAGTGGTCGAGCAGAGCATTAACAGAGGGGGACAGAGGAGAGACATCACCCATGAAACTCAGGCGAGCTGTGGCCGGGTGGCCCTGACGCCCTCGTCAGGGCTCGCGTAGCCCATGTCCCGTCTCGAAGTGATTGTGTCGTTGTTCACGCATTGCCAGCTTCCCTGCCATGAAGCGACGCTTCTTCAACGAGCCCGCCCACGCACATTTTCTGACGTTCTCGTGCTTCCACCGGCGGCAGTTTCTCACGGATGAGTTCGCTCGCATGTGCCTGCGGGATTCGCTTGAGTATGCCCGCGCGCGACACGGGTTTGCTCTTTGGGCGTAGGTGTTCATGCCCGAGCATGACCGGGGAGACGATTCGCAAGGCGGTGGAGTACATCGAGTGGAATCCGGTGAGCCGGAACCTCGTGGCGAATCCCTGTGCGTGGGCGTGGTCGAGTGCCCGTGCTCGTTCGGGGAGGCGTGATGTGCCGTTGAGAATCGATACTATCGACGTTGCACTCAATGGGCGGCAAGGTGACCAAGGCGAGCCCTGACGAGGGCGTCAGGGCCACCCGCCCGGAGGTAATGCCTTAAGAGTCGGGTATCCGAAGATGCCCATTGCGATACTCTGCAGGCGATGGGCGGCGAATTCGGAGGCCGTGCCCCCCCTGCAAAGCACTAAATACTTCGGGACGAGTCTGAATTCGCCGCAGGTCTTGTCTGTCTCCTGAGCGTTTCAACAGCTGCCCGTATGCCGTCCGGGTCAGGCGCTTGGTCGCCCCATTCGGTCCAGAAGTCGCGGGTGGCGCTAGCCGGCACAATCGACGGCCGATCCAGCTTGATGCGGGCCGGCAAGAGAACCGCATCACCTAGCAACAGCGCTTCCCCGATGTCCAGAAGCGGAAGTACCTCCGTCATTCCAGACATGGATTCGGGAAGCAGACGACGAACAACGGCTTGGTCCTGATCGTTTGTTAACCGCAGAACAAGAAAGTTGTTACATTGACTCAGAATTGTCCTGCTAACATCCGAGGGACGTTGACTCACGACGAGAAGCGAAACCCCGTATTTCCGGCCTTCCTTTGCAATCCGCTCAAAGGCCTCCAGCGCTCGTCTCTCAATAACATCGGTAGTCTCCTTGACGGGCAGGTACACGTGGGCCTCGTCGCACACGATTGCAACCGGGGTTCGCTTCCGAGGGTCTAGCCAGAACTGCACGTCATAGACAACCCTCGCGAGGACTCCAACCATAACGGGCAAGACATCCGAAGGTACCTCCGAGAAGTCTATCACCTTGATACCAGGATGGTCCTTGTCGGAGGCCAGCAATCTAACTGCCTGTTCCTGCAGCCACTCATACCGCATCGTCTTGTCAGGCGGTTGAAACATGAACCCGTATCGGCGATCCTCGACCTTTGCCTCCAGCCGCGCTATAAACCTTGTTAGCCGATCTTCCCAGTCACCCTTTATCATCGTGCTCTTGCCCGGAACAGTACTCGGCTTCTTCGCCGTGTTGTCATCTTTCAACTTCTCGATCAACTCCTGCAACGAGTATGGAATAGGGGAATCGACCGTAAAGGTTGCGAGAACCTCATCATTCTTCCCCTTCCTAAGCGTAGCACTCTTCAGAGCTCGTACATGCGTTGTGAACCGCGAGGCTTGGTTCGGGGCATTCTGATCGCTCCTATCGAGTAGTATGGCGAGCATCTCTTCTCGATTTAGAAGCCAGAACGGGAGAAAGAGAACATCATCTCCTGGCTTGTCTAGATCACCTGGTCCTGCGACCCTGAGCCCCGCCGCAAACCCATCATCCTTCGCTAAGGGCGCATACTCGCCATGCATGTCCAACACGATTATGCTGGGATAGCTCAGTGCGTTCACGCGCTCCAGAATAAGCGCAACCGTCCAACTCTTACCGGAGCCAGTGCTCCCAAGAATCGACGCGTGCCGTTGAAAAAACCGATCGCCGTCAGCCACAGCGACTGCATTGCGATCTAGCGCGAACGTCCCAAGTCGGAGCTGCTTCTCCTCCGTGAGTTCCTTCCCAAGAAGGGCCATGAGTCGCTGCAGGTTGCCGCCCTCGATCAGGTAGCAGGAACGTTCTATCTGCGGGAACGAGTCGGCGCCGCGCTTGAACACATTGCGGCAATCGCCTTCTCTCGTTCTGTAGGTTCCGATCAGGACTACTCGCACTGCATCCACGTTTGTTTCACCGACGGGAATGACCCCCTTCTCGTCCTCCTGATGCAGGAGCGCCTCCTCACGTAACTGTCGGGTAACACGTTCAGTCACGCCGATAAGGAACTCCTCGGCGATCGTCCCTTGTATCGCAATGAGGTTCCCTACAGAAACTCGGGTCAGAAGTTCGTGGTCATCAACGTCTATGTAGACGCGGCTCGTATCGACAGCGAGAACTCGTCCGATTCTCTGAGTGCTGCCGAACTGTAGTGCAGGATCACTGCTGGTCATTGTAGTACCTCACTATGAAGGATTTCCAAATCCCAAAGACTGACCCCGGCAAAGTCTGCCGTGTCTCCGTTCACGAAGGCCCGAGTACCGTCCTCCCCATTCACACCGTTACTCGATAGAGCAATTACCCGGGAGGCACTCTTCAGAAAGTGCGCTGCCTTCAGGGATAAACTGCGAGTCATCACCAGACAAGGACAGCCAGCACTCACGCGCGGGAGCAGGTGGGTATGGAGTTCGCCGTCACCGAACCCGTAGCCCAAGATCAACAGGCTGGCCGCTGAGTCGATCGCAAGGTTTGCCATCTCGCGGTGGCGATCGAAGGGCGGCTCATATCCACGTCTGAGTTTCGTCTTGCCGGGTGCAATTAGGAGTCGTGGCAAATTGACGTGCAGACCACATCGGACTATCCCCCCTTCATGCCCGAACCATCCAAGGCTCCCGTGGGGTTTGAGAACAGTGATATGAGGAATGTATGTCTTTTGGAATCGCGTCGGCTTTCTCCTCATAGTCACTGCGACGGTAAGTGATTCTTTGCTACTTTGCGGATCGAAATGACCGAAGAAAGTCCCGACAAACGTACTGTCGACTCTTAAGCCAATCCTCTCCGCTGCGAATTCTACTAGCCTATCGTAGTTCGTCGTTATCACAGTGAGTGACCGGCGCGTCTTGAATAGGTGGGACAGGAGCTCACTCATTGGAAGACGGACACCGTCCCGCAGGATGCGACATAGGGCATCCCGTTCCCTGTCTTCAATCAGAGATGCGACCTCACCTACTACATGGCTCTCAAGGTGCTCGTCAAGTTCAACGTCCTGCAGAGTCGCCTCAAGGTCATTGCCGGCTTTTAGGCTGCTTGCAACATTCTCCCACAGCTTCGTCTGTTCTCCGGAAGCTAATTCTGGTGGGTTCGCGATGAGATGCTCCGCAAGCTGCGCCATCGAAGGCAAACCTTGAGCCACTGACGTACCAGACCCCACAATGATCACGAGGCCATCCGTGAAGTGCTCCTGGATGCGTTTCTTGATCTCGCCCAAGTCCATGTGTCACTATCCTGAAGTTACGCGTGTTGATCCCTCGCAACCGGGTACCCCACAGCTCCGCTACGGAAAGGCTGGATTCCACGACCTCGCCGGTCTCTGCCGGCGTGCTCCGCACTGCAAATGCACGAGCTATTCGGGCCTTTCTCTTCCGTCATAAACCACGAGCGCCCCGATGCCTTCAATGTCGTGGTGAAACTCTTTTTCCCACCAATCCGGCACGCCCTCTTCGCCCGCCTCAACGAAAGATCGAACGTACGACGGGATCTGCCGATGCACGCCCGGAATGGTGCTATCGAGATCCTCTCCATCCGATAGAGACTGAGTCAGCCCGCTCCCGAAGTATTCTCTCATGAAACGACTCCACGCGTACCCTCTATCGCCCGGATCTAACCCGGGCTCTGCAACCTTTCCGAGTGCCAGTGGACAGCAGAGGAAACAGGACAGAGCGATCGTGTGTTTAAGTACGTCCGAAGAGTCAATTCGTCTCCGCGGCACAGCTATGACATCGCCATGGATGCGGTGCCCCTCCGCCATGAATACACCCTCGTCATTCCGGCCCATTCTGCACATGACTTCTGCCGTTTCTACTGTGTAGAAGGCATAGAACGGCATGGAATTAGTCTGGTGTGCATCGTGCAGCAGTTTCTCGATCTGTAGACCATGCTGGTTTGTGTGCGCAATTCCGGGGTAGTGATCTTCCGACGGTTTCAGCTTCTTGGCCTGAACGCGCATCTTGAATGCGAAGGAGGAGAAGAGAAACCACCATTCCCAATCTGCACCTGTCTGGCGGGCCTCTTCGTGATGTGAGAACGCTCTATACGTGACCCTTGGAATCTTCTGCGAGATGTCAAACAGCAGCCAGTCGGTCAGAGACTCCTCCTTTACCGCCGGCTGCCTCCGAAACCAGTCACGCACGAATCGAGAGGACTCCTGCAGCGCTTCGCAATCGGACATAATCGGTCTCCTGTTTGCCCTTCGCCGTGCTCTATCATGCCTGCAAGACGATCAATGGCGCCCTTGTTGAACAGGTGCCCCACCGGGTACCCCACCCGCCTCAGGCGGGCTGTGGGAAAGCCGGATTTCAGAATCTCGTTTCATAATACAACTCATTCACGTGTTTGTCAGCCACGCACAATAGAACCGTGCGCTACCCATGTCTGAGGGTCATTCCCTCGTCACCAACCGAAACGCCCAGATGCAGAGCACGCCCGCGCCCACGAGCCCGCCCCAGGAGAGCCAGAACGGGACGGTCCAGGTGCCCGCATGAACCTGCCAGCCGAATATCAGTCGCGCGAGGTGCAGAAGCGCCACCAGGCCGAAGATGATCCCTGATAACTCCAGATAGAGATCCCTGCGCATCCAAAGCCTCCGGTTTCAACCCCTGAGCGCCCGCAGCTCGGCCGACCACCTCAACCACTACTCTTCTGCCGGGGCTTCGACCCCGCTCCTTCGGAGCGGGACCCCGACGTATCGGATTGAAATGAATGTAGTCAGCCGGGCGAGGGATTGAACAGCGGAATCTCAGGTTCGGGGCCACCCGCCGCCCCACAGCAGAGCTGATGGGGTACCCGGTGATCCCTCTGACTCCCTGAAGCTCGATTGGACGCCGTTTCCGGCCCCGCCGATGCAGTCGTTGCACGCCGGCCCAGAGTTCCTATATTGCCATCCGACTGATGGGTCAAACGCACCCTGTGGAGGAAATCATGCCAACTGTCAAGTTTCTTTCTCACTCTTGCTTTCTGGTGGAAGCGGGCGGCAAGAAGCTCTTGATCGACCCCTTCTTCACCGGCAATCCCATGGCGCCCGCCGGCACCGACACGCTGGCCCCCGATTATGTCCTCTTGACGCACGGCCACGGCGATCATCTGGGTGACGGCCTCGAAATCGCCAAGCGCGCGAACGCCACGATCGTCGCGCCGAATGAACTGGCGGTCTGGTGCCAGCAGCGGGGCGCGCAGGTGCATCCGATGCACATCGGCGGCGGCTGGGATTTCGACTTCGGACGCGTCAAGCTGACAATCGCGCACCACGGTTCGGCCGCCGGGCCCGGCCCCAACGGCTGGGAGTACACCGGCAATCCCTGCGGCTTCCTGATCACCGCCGATGGGAAAACCCTCTACCACGCCGGCGATACGGGTTTGTTCTACGACATGAAACTGATCGGCGAAATGCACCCGATCGATCTGGCGCTCCTGCCGATCGGCGACAATTTCACGATGGGTGTTACCGACGCGGTGAAGGCGGTCGAACTGCTGCGTCCCAAGCAGGTCGTGCCGATGCACTACGACACCTTCGATCTGATCAAGGCCGATCCGAATGCGTTCGCCGACGGTGCCCGGAAGCACGGTGCCAAGGCCACGGTCTTGAAAATCGGGGAGAGCCTCACGTATTGATCGGTGCGCGGGTGCGCCGCACCGCGGGGGTCGGGGATATCCTGGTGCCATGACACGTCTACGGAAAATCGCCCTCTGGGTAGCCGGTGCCCTGGTTCTCCTGGTCATCTTGGGCGCAGTGATTGCCAAGGTGGTCTTCACCAAAGAGCGCATCCTCGCCGCCCTGACGCCGCGCATCGAGGAGAGAATCAACCGTCCGGTCCAGATCCGTGAGGCCGGCATCGCCGTGTTCGGCGGCATCGGTGTCTGGCTCGGTGACATCACGGTCGGAAACCGTCCGGGTTTCTCCGACGAGCCGCTTCTCACCCTGCATCGCTTCGATCTCAAGGCGCGCTTCTGGCCGCTTCTGGCGGGTCGCGTCGAGCTCGACCATGTTCTGCTGGTGGCGCCGAGCGTCCTCCTTGAATACGACGCCGACGGCAACTCCAACCTCGACGATCTCATCCGTTCGCCCGCGGAAACCGATTCACTGCCCGGTGCGCCGGGCGAACAGCCACCGTCGTCCGGACCACCCCTGACGGTCGATCGGATTCGGATTCAGGACGGGAGCTTCATGCGTCGCGACGCGCGCTCCCAATCCTATCTCAGTTTGTCCGGCATCGACCTGGATTTCCGCTGGAATGATCCGGGTCATGCCGATCGCCGGGCGTTCACCGCCGAGTTGGCGTTGGACTCGCTGGAGCTTACCGATCCCGACGGCTCCTGGTCGGTGGGACGGGATCGGCCGGCGATCTTCTGTATGGGTGCCTGGGACGGTTCCGCGCAGGCGGTGCATTGCGATTCACTGACGCTCACTTGGTGGGGGGCGACCCTGTCGGCGCAGGGCATCGTCCGCCGTTACCCGGCGGTTACCGAGATTCAGTTGCAGGCCCGGTTGCACCCGATGGCGCTGCAGGATGTCGTCGCGCGCGTCGCGAAGACATACCCCGCATTGCCGATCACCGATCTCGAAGGGACCGCAGCGGGCGAACTGACCACCGGTCTTGTCTGGCCGTTGCCGGAAGGCGTGGTCCCGGACTGGCACCTCGATCTCGTGTTCACCGACGTCGGCTGGCGTCTCCCCGGACGCGAGGAAACTCTCATTCTCCCGCGCCTTGAAATCCGCGGCGAGGAACAGGCACTCTCCTGGTCGGGGCCGGCGGGACGGCTGGGCGACGGATCCCTGTCTGTGTCCGGCACAATCGATCGACTCTTCGATGAGGAGCCGATGCTGTCGGCGCGTGTCCGTGCCCGCGTTCCGGCCGCGTCACTCAAACAAATCGTCGCCCCGGACGAACCGTTGACGTTAACGGGCGATTGCGCCTGCGACCTGACCGCATTCGGCCGGCTCTCCGCGTGGCGCGACGCCCGGATTGCCGGCGATGTCTCCGCCGAACGCATTGTCGTCGGCGACACCGCGTGGGCGTTCGACTCGGTCGCCGCCGGGTTCAGCTTACACTCCGACGGCGAACAGATCGAGATCCGATCGTGCGACTGGCAGGCCGGTGAATCGGCGGGCCGCCTCACCGGAAGGATCGACGGATTGATATCGCGTGTCCGGTCGGGCGCGCAATCGCCCGACGTTCCCCGCGCCCAACTTGATCTGCGCTGTTCGCGCCTGAACCTTGATCAACTCATCGGTGAACCGGCGGCGCCCGGCGATAGCGCCGCCTCCGACACGGCGAGCGCGATGGTACGAGCGTTGCTTGCGGCCGGGACGATCCGTGCCGATACGGTCATCTACTCCGGCGTGCGGTTCACCCAGGTGCGTTCGGAGTACGAGTACAAGAACAGCCGTCTGACCCTCGAACCCGCGAGCGGACGTGTCTTTGGCGGACCCGTCGCGGGGTCACTCGCGTGGGACCTCAACGACCGGCGTCATCCCGTCTTCGCCACCCGCGTGCGTGCCGACTCGATGAGGGCCGACGGGTTCCTGACGCGTTACCTGAATTGGGCCGGCGGCGTTGTTGGTTTGGTCTCGTTCGATGCGCAGCTTGGGGGACGGGGACGGGTCGCCGCGGAGATCGTTCCCACCCTCGTGGCCTCGGGAAGGGCCGATATGCGCTCGGGCCGCCTCGAAGCCGCACCGCTGCTGGCCTCGGTCGGTACCGCTCTCGGGATCACGGGACTCGATCGGCCGCACGACCTGCGCGATGTGGCGATACCGTTTCGCATCGCAGACGGCCGCGTGCACACCGATCGCTTGCGTTTCACGAGCGGCGATTTTCATTTCGAGGCCGAGGGCTCCTTCGGTCTCGACCGCACCCTCGCCTACAATGTGACGGTCACCGCATCCGAGGGCAGGAGTGGAGCATCATTGCTCGGAGCCACTGAACTGCCGTTCCAGCTTAGCGGCACCGTCACCGATCCCAAGGTTCACCTCGACAAGGCCGCGGCTGCCCGTTCTCTCGTTGAGGACTTGGCTCCCAAGGTTGTCGACAGTGCCACAAAAGTCCTCGAAAAGGCGATCGACAACCTCCTCAAGCCCCGCAAACCGTGATGCCGATGACGCGACCCGTACGCCGGTTCTTACTCTGGGCGAGCTCGGGAGCCGTCGCGGCCTGCGTCTTCACGTTCTGCGCTACGTTGGCGCAAAGTCAGGGCCATGCGTTTGTGATCACGGGTGCCGACGCGAGCTTGCGCGCGGAAACGGAAACCATTCTCAATGCCGCCCATGCCGATCTGCTCGCGGCCACCGGCGTCGGGCTGACCGGCACCATCCACGTGGTCTTCGTCGCCGCGGAGCAGTCGTTCGATTCGGTCCTTGGCGGCGCCTTCCCCGACTGGGGCGTCGCCGCCGCCGTCAGCGAACGTAACCTCATTGCCTTTCGCTCGCCGGCGGATTTCCCGGTTGGTCGTGGGCTGTCTGAGATTCTGCGTCACGAGTTGGCGCACTTGCACCTTGACGCGCTCACGCACATGCGCCCGGTCCCACGCTGGATCCACGAAGGATATGCCCAGCAGTTCGCGCACGAGTGGCGATTCGGCGACGATTGGATCGTCGCGCGCGCCGCCATCGCCGATCAGATCCTGCCGCTGCGTGATATCGACGGTGTCAATTCGTTCAAAGGCGCGCGAGTGCAGTTGGCCTACGCGCAGTCATACCTGGCCGTCGGCTACCTCCTCGATGCGTACGGCTGGCCCGGCTTCGTGGAATTCACCGAAGCCGTCCGGGACGGCGCCGACTGGGACGAGGCTTTCCGTACCGCGATCGGCACGAACTACGCCGGATTCCAGCGCGAATACGGCGAGCATCTGCGCGACAAGTACAACTGGGCGGCGTTCTTCGGCGACACCGTGCTCCTCTGGATCGCCATCGTCGTCGCCTTTCTCATCCTCTATCTGGTCAAACGCCGGCGCAGTACGCGCAAGGAGAAGGAGTGGGAAGCCGAGGAGGCGATCGAGGACATTCTCTACGGGCCGCTACGGGGACTCGATCATCGTCCCCCCGACGACGGCACCGTCTCCGGCCAACCCTGATTCGCGTTGCCACCGCTATGCAGCCGTCGCTCAAACATCGTCTCGAATACCTGGCGCTCTCCGGGCTGAAGACGCTGGCCAATACGTTGCCTGAATCTACGGCGCGCAACTTCGGGGCGAACCTCGGACGTCTGATCGGACGGCTCTGGAGCGCGCGCCGTCAGATCGCCTGCGATAACCTGGCGCAGGCGTTTCCCGACCGGCCGCGTCAGGAGATCGAGGACATCGCCGGCGCAGTCTTCGCCAACGTCGGCCGCACCATGTTCGAAGTCCTGCGCTTCGGACAGAGCCGTCCCGAAGATATCCTGGCGCGGGTCGACACCAACGGCACCGAACCATTCGAGGAGGCGGCGCGTCTGGGACGAGGCGCTCTGCTGGTTTCAGCGCATATCGGCAATTGGGAAATCCACGGCGCCTGGATCCGTGCGCTCGGCTATCCGGTTGATGTCGTCGTCAAACCGATGCGCAACCCGCTCGCCGATCACCTGCTCAATTCCTGCCGCGCCGTGCACGACGTCGGTATCATCCACACCCAGCAGGCAACCTCCGGGATCGTGCGGGCCGTGAAACAGAGACGCTTTGTCGCGATCGTAGCCGATCAGTACGCCGGGGGAGAGGGAGTCGGCGTCGAGTTCTTCGGGCGCACCGTCTCGACCCCGCGCGGACCGGCAGCCCTGGCGCTCAAGTACGGATGTCCGATCATCACCGGGTATCTGGTCCGGAAACCCGACGGCCGTTATTACGCCTTCAACGACACCCTGCTCACCTTCACGCCGTCCGGTGACAGCGAAAAGGACGTCGTCGCGGTGACACAGGCGTTTACGACCCGCATCGAGAATTACATCCGCCGGAAGCCTGATGAATGGCTGTGGACCCACCGCCGCTGGGGAGGACGGTAGAAGCGGCGGTGTCGAACGCTATCCTCGTACGCGCACCCAACTGGGTCGGCGACGCGGTGATGTCGCTGCCGTTTTTCGCGTCGCTGGCGCAGAACGCGCCCGATGCAAAGATCACCTGCCTCTGCCGCCGGCCGCTCGTGCCGATCTATGAAACCGCGTCAGGCCTGAACCGCATCATCCCCCTCGACGACAGCGTGGGGGCGCGGGGCTGGCGCTCGGTGTTGCGCAACGCCGCACACCTGCGACGGGAGGATTTCGATCTCGGTTTCTGTCTGCCGCCCTCGTTCGGGTCGGCGTTGATGTTCTGGTGGGGCGGTGTGCCCCGACGCGTCGGCCACGCGACCGACCGGCGACGGTTTCTCCTGAGCGACTCGCTGCCCCTCCCGCCCGAGGGACAGCGCCCGCACCGTACCGAGAGCTACCTGTCACTGCTCGATTGTGTCTGGCCGCAGGCGAAGAAAGAACGGGCGCTGCAATTCCGTCCTTCACCGCAGGCCGAAGACGTCGCCGCGAAGCTCTGGACCGGTCACCGATTGGATGAGGCAGGTCCGGTGCTGGCGATCGCACCCGGAACCGCACAACCTGCGAGAAGGTGGTTCCCCGATCGCTTCGCGGCCCTGGCCCGCCGGTGGGTTGAGTCGACCGGCGGAGCGGTTGTTTTTGTCGGATCGCCCTCGGAGAGCGATCTGTGCCGTTCGATCAGCGAGCAAACGGGAACGGAGGCCGTCAGGAACCTCGCCGGCGCCGGCGACATCGCTGTGGCCGCCGCACTCCTCCGTCGGGCCGATGCCTTCGTCGGCAATGACTCCGGTCTGGCGCACTTGGCCGCCGCCGTGGCCACGCCGACAATTGTCATTTCCGGCCCCGGTGACCCGTCGGAGATCGCCCCCTACTCCCCACGCGCGGTCTCGGTCAAAAGGCAGCTTTTCTGCTCACCCTGTCACAAGGGCACGTGCTGGCGCACCGACAAGCCGCTGGAGTGTCTCGATCTGGTCTCGGTTGATGATGTCTGGGAACGAGTTGAGGAGATATTCCGCGGGCCCGCGTCCGCCGCCGACCGTGACGGCACGCCCTCAGCGTCAACTTGACTTGGGCCGCCGTCTCCGCTACGTTGGCCGCCTGCTGACCACACAAGGGGAAGGGTATGAAAGACAAACTCAAAACCGCATGTGACTACCTGAGGTCAAAGGGCGTTGCCTACGGGGATATCCGCTACGTGCGGACGCAGACCGAAACGATCGGCGTTACCAACGAAGCGGTCGACACGCTCACCAGCGATCTCGACCAGGGATTCGGGATCCGCGTGATTGTCGAGGGCTCCTGGGGATTTGCCTCCTCGGCGATCTGTACGGTAAGCGAAATGCGCAAGGTCGCCAACCGGGCGATCGCAATCGCCAAGGCCAGCGGCCTGACCAAGACCGCCGACGTGGTGCTGGCGCCGGTCGACCCAGCGGTCGGAACCTACCAGACGCCCGTCGTCATCGATCCCTTTAAGGTATCGATCTCCCGCAAGCTCAGCCTCCTGACCGGCATCAACCGCGTCCTGCGCAAGGACAAGAAAATCCGCGTCGCCGAGTGCGGCCTGCGCTGCTTCGGCACCCACAAGATCTTCGTGTCCACCGAGGGCGCCGTGGTCGAACAGCACCTCACCGAAGTCGGCGCCGGGTACACCGCCACGGCGGTCGATGGGAACGAGGTGCAAAAGCGGTCCTACCCGAATTCCCACGGTGGGGATTATCGCACCGGCGGGTATGAACTGATCGAAGGCATGAGACTGAAAGACCATGCTGAACGGGTACGCGAGGAAGCGGTCGCCCTGCTGACCGCACCAGCCTGCCCT
>DATKYL010000422.1:0-4697 GCA_035528515.1 Acidobacteriota bacterium
CGAAAATGTTGTTGCCATTGAGATCACGGAAGGGGACACCCTCGACCCACCGATCCTGCGGGCCTTGGTACTTGCCGTCGATCGAGAGATCCTGAAACGGTTCACCGAGCGGGTAGCCCGGCAGCACGCCGAGACCGTCCCAGACGCCGTTACGGTTGACGTCGGTGAACGGCTCACCGAGAGACACGTCGCCGTCGATGAACGGTTCCGGGTTATCGTTGTCACGCTGCCCTTCCGTGTTGTCAAACAAATTGATATCGTTCTCCGCATCGTAGGTGCCGTTACCGTTGCCGTCGAGGGTCAACTGATCGCCCGCGTCCCAGATCCCGTTCTGATTGCCATCCTGGTAGCGCTCACCGGAGTCGAAATCATATTCGTTGTTCCCGTTGAAATCGTACAGCAGCGAGTCACCCGGATTCGACGCGGTCCCCTGCGTCCACAATCCGTCGCCGTCACGGTCCTCGAAGATGTCGCCGAAGTCGTACTGGCCGTTGGGGTATGTATCGGTCCAGGATTCGGGGGGATCCCAAACACCGTTGGCGTTGCGGTCGAGATAATCCTCCGACTGATAACTGAAAAGGAAATCATCCGGCTCATACGTCCCGCCCGGTACGTTCGGATCGCCCGGCCGTTGCCAATAGGTGCGCGAGAAGCGCGACAACATGACTTCGTAGTAGGTGGAAGGTCCGAGGTTGTGTGTCCACCGCACATTGTACATGTCGTTCTCGTCTTCTTCCCAGGGGATCGTATTGGGCGTATAGCGGTAGGCCCAGCGCCACATCATATTGCGCTCGTACGTCTTCTTGAACTGTCCGTTCAGGCGGATGTCCGGGCTGAGGCGGTAGGTTAACTTGAGCAGCGCATTGCCGGAGTTTTGCTGTCGATCCATGACGCGGAAGCCCAAGATTTCCGTCTGACGGAACTGCGCCATGTTGGTTTCCGACGTGTAATGGTTGATCGCGGTATAGGTATCGGTCCGGTTGAAATCGAGTGAGATGAAGTACGCCAGCTTATTCGAGGGTTCTCCGAGCCCCAGTGCCGGAAGCAGGTGCCGTGTGAACAGCGGTTCCGGACCACCGAGAGTGAACTCGAGACGGTTGAAATTATCCGAGTACGTGTTGAGGTTGTCCGTCCCGAAGTTGTCCGTGAAGTACTCGATGTGGCCGCGGGTGACGTCGTGACTGCCGGATTTGGTCGAGACGTTGACGATACCCGACGTGCCGCCATATTCCGGCGACCACGCACCCTTGACGATCGAAATATTTTCGATCTCGGTGCCCGACAGGTTGAGTGCCTGCGTGGGACCACGTCCACCGAGCGGATCGGTCATCGAGACACCGTCCACATTGTACAGCAGTTCCGTCGAGCGACCGCCACGAACATGGAAGCGGTCGTTACGGACCGAAACGCCGGCCTGTGTCTTGAGAATATCCGCAACGTTGGTGACGGGGAGGGTCCTGATTTTCTCGGCCGTGACGTCGCGTTTCGTGGTGGCCAGGTCCATCTGGATCATGTCCTTCTCCCGGAACACTATGATCGCGGGCAGGTCGATCGCACTCACTTCCAGCTCAAAACTGACCGGCGTCGTCTGGTTCGGTTTCACCAGCACATTGCGGACAATCACCGCCGTATAGCCCAGCACCTGAGCCTTGACCGAATGCTCGCCAACGGGAACGGCCAGAACCGAGAATTTGCCGTCCATATCGGTCAGAGCACCGAGTGTCGTGCCCTCGACCTGCACCGGGCAACTGGGCACGGGCTCCTTGGTATTCTTGTCGAGCACCTGGCCCGAGATCTTCCCGTTCGCCGCAAACGCGGCCCCGTGGGCAAGTCCAAGCACTATGAAGGAAGCCACCAGAATTCGCAACGCGCTCCCCCGTCGATCCTTGCTCTGGGACATGACCCAATTCCTCCCCATGCGGATTCCTTAATAAGATCCAGTCGGTTTGCTTAACGCGGGGTAACGGACTGACCGCTCACAGGTCAATGGACCAAGCATCCCGATCCCGCGCCGCTTGGCAGAAGCCCGACAGACCGCGCCGGGCACGAATGCCAAACATGGATCGCCGAAGCGCCTAAAGTCAAGGTGATTCGCCGCTTGCCCAGTTCGTGCCGATAGTCCGCCTCTCATCCTACTCGGCCCGCTTAGAAGGACCGACTTTCCACACCCTGATTAACCGCGGCGGAGGCGATTATTCCCGGCTGGTCCGTTTTTTTTTGAAACATTTGGCGATTTGAGAGAGCGCCGAGGCTTCCTATCGCCTCGTGTGCCATCCTTGAATTTGCCACGATTCACGGATTGCGGACACTGCTCGCAGGTCACTCTCCGAAAGAGGATGTTCGGCGGGCTCAAGCCCCAAAGCCTCCAGAAGGCCGGCCGTAAGCTGGGCGGCGATCTGCTCCCACGTGCGGTCTTGCGCAACCGGTCCGAGATCGGTCCAGCGTTGAGACGCACCCGTCGTTTCGCGCCGGGGTGTCGCAGTCTCCGTACGGGGGGGGCGGATGCCCTGCGGGGCGTCAGTCCGTAATACATTAATAGACAATGCCTTGGGCCAGAAACGATCCGTGTCGCCCGGTGCCTTCAGGTAGATTGTCCCGTGCTGCAGAACCCCATGGGAGGTCAGTAGTTGCGCCGAGGCAAGCAGTTTCCGCCCGCTCTCGGCGATTTCGTATTGTGTCAAGGATTTGCCACAAAGTCCGTGCTGTCTGGTGCCTCCCGGTCTTCCGCGTGACATGGATTCCCGCGATCCGGCACTGACGATCGGCTGCAAACCGAGACTCCTCACCGAATCGGCGAGACCTCCCGCAATCCACTCGAAGACCGAGCGAAAGCCCGACAGCCCTCTTTCCTTGAGTATGCGCCGTCCAACGGCGATCGCGTAGTTGACCTCATCGGCGTGGAGCAGTGCGCCCCCGCCGGTGGGACGCCTCACCCACGCCCAGCCGCGTGCCTGACAGGCAGTCGGGTCGATGACTTTTTGCCAGCGCTGGTTACGTCCGATCGTTACGGCCGGGGGGGTCATTCGGTAGAACCGGATAAACCCGGCGTTGGTATCGGTCTCGCAACGGTCGAGAAGAACCGCGTCGATCGCCATCTGTGTCGCGGCATCCGCTTCTATGGGGGGTAGTATCATCCACATCGGCATACACCACCCCGGCCAACCAATCCGAATGAGATCACCAGGTGTCGCGACATCACCGCAGTGAACCAGGCCGACCGGGCCTGGTCCGAATATAAGAAAAGCCGCCCGTGTGCGGCGGCTGCGAATTGATATGCGAAAGAAGAGCGGAGGTCAATCGGGGGTGATGTCGTACTGCTTCATTTTCAAGCGGAGGGTCGACTCCGGGATCCCCAAACGGGCTGCGGCGTGCTTCTTGACACCGCCGGCATCGTTCAGCGCCCGGATGATGAAGACACGCTCCAGCTGCGCGACGTGATCGTACAGAGAAAACCGCTCCGGCAGCGGCTGATCCGTCTGGACCTGCCCCACCGCTTCCTGGGTCGCGAACTTCTGCGAGAGTCTTTCGAGCCCCACGGTGCTGTCGGGTTCGCTCAGAAGGACGATCTTGCGGATCTCGTTTTCCAGTTCGCGTACGTTCCCCGGCCAGTGATACGCGCACATCGCCCGCACGGCCTCGGTTGACAGGCGCACGCGTCGATCAGTTTCCCCGGCAACCACGTCGAGGAAATGGTCGATCAGCAGCAGAATGTCCTCACGCCTCTCTCGTAGCGGCGGCAACGAGAAGACCAGCGGGGTCAGGCGGTAATACAGATCCTGCCGGAATCGGCCCTGCTCCATTTCCGCGGTCAGATCCCGGTTGGTTGCGGATATGACGCGGACGTCGATCGGGCGGGGTTTGGTATCGCCGAGACGCACCAATTCCTTCGATTCAAGGAGGCGTAGCAGCTTTGCCTGAACGGCGATGGGCATTTCCCCGATCTCGTCGAGGAAGAACGTGCCGCCGTCGGCCTCCTCGAACAGGCCCGACTTGTCGCGATCGGCGCCCGTGAAGGCCCCGCGCTTCACACCGAACAGCTCGCTTTCGAGAAGCGATTCGGGGAGGGCGGCGCAGTTGACCGACACAAACCGGCGATCACGGCGTTTGCTTGAGTAATGAATGGCCTGACCGACGAGATCCTTCCCCGTCCCGGTCTCACCCTCGAGCAGAATGGCGATATCGGCATCCGCCACCATGCGTGCCCGTGCCAGCGTCTCCCGGAAAGCGGTGTCCTGAGTGATGATGTTCGGGAACTCGCAGGCGCGACCGAGCTGACTGCGCAGACGATGTACGTCGCGCAGTAGTCGTTCGGAACGCAGCTTGGTCGAACGCCAGGCAATCACCTCGGCAAAAGCGACGGCAAAATCGAGATCGCGGGAACTGAATCCCGGTACCGAGGAGGTCTGTCCATTGGCGACGGTATCGGCATACAACAGACCGGACGCGGCCGGACCCAACTCGACGGGAATCGAAATCACGGATAGGGGTGCTTGCCCGTTCCCCGCCGACAGGTGGGCAGCCAGTTTCGGGGCGCCCGCCAGCGACCAGTAGAACCGCGGGGCGTCGGTCGCCAGATCCTGCTGGTATGCATTGGCGGCAAAAGCGCCCACGCGCCGCGCGAACTCATCATCGGCACCCGATTGCGCCACCACACGCCCCGAACGTTCACCCTCGGCCGTCACTTCAAGAAGGAGAAC
>DATKYL010000423.1:0-12127 GCA_035528515.1 Acidobacteriota bacterium
ACCGACCGTCCAGGCAGATGCGTTGAGTGGGTACCTTGATGGCGGGCTCTTTGGGGTCGGCGAGGGTTCGCAGTTGTGGGATCACTACTCGGCCACGATCGGATGCGCTGAGTCAGGGGTTCAATTCCACGACGGGGATGATGCTGTTGCCAGTGGTCATTGGTTTGACGGCCTGATAGACGAAGTGAGCATCTACAACCGCGCCCTCGCGCCCGAAGAAATATTGGCCGTCTATACGGCGGGTAGCGCAGGCAAGTGCACAGATCTGACACCGAATACGTCTCCCGTCCTGAGCTGGACTGACCCTTTCGAAATGATCCCGGGCATCGCCCCCGACACCGGCATCGCCGGTACCTATTTCGAATTCGCGGTCGTCTACAGCGATTCCGATGACCACCCACCATCATCCGGGTACCCGCAGGTGCGCATCGACTACGACGGTGATGGTCTGCTCACCGGTCCGAAGGACGCGGTCTACACGATGTGGCCGACCGGAGCTGCGGATTACATTGTCGGCAGGAAGTACATCTGCCGAACGACCCTCCCGGTCGGTTCGACCTATCAGTTCTCTTTTGCGGCGTTCGATCAACCCGGTGACCCAGCTGAAGGTGAGGCCGCCTGGGTATGGGTCAGCGGCCCCACGGTGCAGTCTGAGCCGGTGGACCTGTATCTGTACGCCTCGGACATCACCTTCTCAAATGCGGCGCCGTCGGTGGGGGACACGTTCTTCGTGTCCGCGACCATTCACAACAACTCAAGCTCTGACTTCACCGATGTCCCGGTGGATGTCGCCGACAAGTTCGGGCCGATCGGTACGGTCTTGCTCCCGACCCTCCCGGCGCACGGCACCGCCACCGCGACTCAGGGCTTTCGCTACAGCACTGATGGGTACTACACGTTCCGCTTCACTGTCGATCCCGGCAACGCAATTAGTGAGTGGGACGAGCTTAACAACACAGCGGCACGGGGCGTGGTCATTGGTGAACCCATTCTTCCCGGTTACATCCGCCTTCTGGCCCAGACCACCAATCCCAACCTCCCGTGGGGGTGGGCGACGGTGTCCGGGCGGGCCGACTACTTTGGTCCCGATTCGCTGGAGCCGGTGTCCGGTGCCACGGTCACGATCGACGTTGAGGACTACCGGAGCTTCGTGGGCTACACGAAGGACAACGGTGACTTCACGATCGGCTTCCGCGCACCGTTGACGGTCGGTGACTACACTATGAACGTCAATGTGACCGACTTTACCTTGTCGCGAGATACGACTCTCACCCTCACGGTGGTTTCCTGCCTGCAATCCCTACCGGACCTGGTTTGTAGCGTGTCGTTGTCGCGTATTCCCACTATCGTCAACCTGGCTGATACAACCTCGATTTCGAGTCTGTACGTCTACAACCTGTGCGAAGACACCGCCTACGACTTCTGGCTTCACCTGTATCGGGACGGGATCATCATCGACAGCGCCGGACCGGTCCCCGAACTGGCGCCGCATCAGACGTATTACCCGCCGGCCTGGCAGAACCTGCCCTTCCAGTTCACGGAGGTGGGGTACCACTCGATTTCATGCTACGCCGATCTGCGTAACACCGTACCCGAGGACAGCGAGGACAACAACCAGACGACACTGCCTTTTCATTTGTGGTGTGATCGCCCTGACTTCGCGCCGCAGCCCCCTTTCCCGCAGCCGCTGGCTTACGTCGGACATCCGTTCACGCTGCACGCACGTCTGTACAATCAGGGCGGTATCGCCATCCCTGACCTGTGGGGCGTCGAACCAGCGGATTCCGTTGCGGTACGCTTCCGCGTGACGAAGGACACTCTCGTTTTCGAGCAGACGTCAAAACATACGGTCGGAGCGTTCGGCGCGTGGGCAGACGTGGGTTTTGGTCTCACATTCCCCGAAACCGGTCCATACTGGGTAGCCGTTGCGGCCGATCCCGCCGAGCAGATAGTCGAGTGTAATGAGGGGAACAACGAGACGGGGTGGTGGATCTATGTCGATGATCCGCGGGTGAATCTGCGGATCGAGTACGAGGATGTTACGGTCTCGGATCCGTTTGCCAACGCCGACGGGCAGATGGTCAATATCGAAGCCGTCGTTCACAATCGCGGCAATGGCACGGCAACCAACGTCCGCGTCCTCTTCAAGGTCGACACCGATCAGATCGGGGACACCGTCATCATCCCCAGTATCGCACCCTATTCGGCCCGGACGGCGACGTCGACGTTCAGCTGGACAGTGGACCGCGCGGCCTGCATGATCACGGCGACGGCCGACCCGGCCAACGCGATCCCAGAGTCCAATGAGCTTGACAACACCGGCTCGGTGCCGGCGGTATTCGAACTGTATCCGGTCTACGGTGGGCCATGCCCCCGCCAGCCGTGGCCGATGTTCAATGTCTGTGAAGCCGGCGTCAGCACCCCCGTTTCGATCTACGCCCGGGCGCAGACCGGTGGCGCATTCAACATCCCCGGCATCGTTACGGTGCACTTCGAGGATCGTGACCCGGATGGTATACTGATCGACCTGGGTGACGTAATGTTGAGCGGTTTCTATCATCACCATGGCAACCTTCCCCTTGATTCTCTTGTGTACGCCTTTATTAAGCCGGGCTGGCATTTCGTGACGGCCACGGTGGATGCGGATTCCGAATATCCCGAGTGCAATGAGAACAACTCCCGTACTGACTCGATCTGGATCGGACTCCTGCCTGACCTGATGGTGCATTCGGAGTACATCGACCCCGATCCGCTGAATCCCTATCCGGGAGACAGCGTCACGATCTCGGTGGATATCTACAACATCGGTTGCGCCGTGGCGGACAACGTCCGGGTGGCGTTCCTGATGGATGAGGTCGCACTGGGTGACACGGTAACGATTACCTCGATCCCGGCCCCACCAAGCAGCAATAACTACGTCGGGATTCAGGCGACTCAGAAATGGTCGGCAACTGACATCCCGACCGGTCTGCATGTCGTACGGGTGATCGCCGATGCCGACAACACGATTCCCGAGGAGGACGAGGACAACAACGAGGCAACCCGCGCCATCATCGTTGGTGACGCCCCCGATCTCCGGGTCGAGGCCGGAGACATTTCATTCTCCGACTACTATACCGCCGCTGGCTTTCCCACCACGATTAGAGCCTTCATCCACAACGATGGTGCAACCGCGGCGTTGTCCCATGTCGATATCTACCATGTGGTCGGATCCGACACCATCGTGATTGCGGCAAGTGACCTGCTGGCGATCTCACCCGGGGACAGTTCACTGGTATCTGCGGTGTGGATCATCAGCACCGATAGCACGGATATTCATGTTGACATCGTGTCAACCGATCCGATGGATTTCAACTTCGGAAACAACCATGCCCGGACGATCTTCCAGTTGCTGCTCAGTGGAGACTGCAACCAGGACCGCGTGATCGACGTTCTGGATGTTGTCTACGCGGTCGATGTTGCATTCAGGGGTGGGGTGCCGCCTGAGCCTCTTGCCTTGATCGATGTTAATTGCGACGGTGTCGTTTCCATTCTCGATGTCGTCAGGCTCGTCAATGTGGCGTTCCGCGGTGGGAATCCGACAACGGAATTTTGTGCACTCACACCTTTGCGCCTCTCAGGGACTTGAGGGCACCGTGTGGTCGCGGTGACAATGACGTGAGCTGCGACGGCTACACTATCGTAAGATGTTGTGAAAGTCATCAAGGTTGCGTTCCGTAGCGCCGACCCGGTGACGGAGTTCTGCGATCCCTGCGCGCCGTAGCCTTCGGCCCCATCTGCACATCAACGGTCCGTGAGCGAAACTACCGCCCACGGGCCTTCGTCTGTCCATGCCGCACACGATGGGGTTCTCGCGTCACCGATTCCCAGATCATCAGGCGATCAGGCGCGCACGAGACTGCCTGTCGGGTGGTCGGGGCAACGTTGGGCGGATCCCACCCCAGAGGCGCCCTGAATCCTCGACCCGGGCAACTGCCGCGGCTGTCGCACGTTACGGGAAGTGGTTTCCGTGGAGATTGTTGCCTGAAGCAATCTGATTCTGGACAGAATTCCGAAGAGGGTTCGGAATGGCTCACCGGGCCGGGCTCGGCGGAATGCCATTTTCAGGCGTTCCCGGGATCTCCATCGTGTTATGAACCAACGAATTGCCGGAACGCCACCGTCCCCATTTCCCGGCGGCGGGTGAGGCCGGCCGCTGTCAGTTTCATCTGGGCCGCTTTTGCGGTCGGCCGCGGGGAGTGCTATCTTGGGGCTCGATGAGGAAACACGCCAGACAATCAGGAGC
The DNA here is from genome assembly GCA_035528515.1 of Acidobacteriota bacterium. Lineage (GTDB taxonomy): Bacteria > Zixibacteria > MSB-5A5 > WJJR01 > WJJR01 > DATKYL01. Next base: position 4,286 of record DATKYL010000423.1, read on the forward strand.
CGACGGAAACGAGGATTAAGGCCATGCTGAACGCCATCATCAACGTCCCTGCCCCGAAGAACGAGCCTATTAAGTCATACGCGCCGGGAACGCCGGAACGCGACCTGCTGCAGCAGACGATCAAGGCCCAGCGCGGGGCGGAGACCGAAATCCCCCTGATCATCGGCGGCAAGGAAGTCACCACCGGGAACCTGGGGACCTGTGTGATGCCGCATCAGCACGGGCATGTCCTCGGCAGATATCACAAGGCGACGCGCACACACGTCGAGCAGGCGATCGCCGCCGCCAAGGCGGCACAACCGGCGTGGGTGGCGCTCGACTGGGAACAACGGATCGCGATCTTCCTGCGCGCCGCCGAACTGCTGGCGGGGCCGTACCGGCAGATCGTCAACGCCGCCACCGTGAACAACCAGAGCAAGAACCCATTCCAGGCCGAGATCGATTCCGCCTGCGAACTGATCGACTTCTACCGTTTCAATTCATTCTACGCGCGCCAGATCTACACCCAGCAGCCGGGATCGATGCCGGGGATGTGGAACTATATCGAGCAGCGACCCCTTGAGGGATTCATCTTCGCCGTGACACCGTTCAACTTCACCTCGATCGCCGGCAACCTGCCGACCGCCCCCGTGATCATGGGGAACGTCGCCCTCTGGAAACCGGCGTCCAGCGCGGTCTATTCGGCGTACTACCTGATGAAGATGCTCATGGAAGCGGGCGTCCCGCCGGGCGTGATCAATTTCGTCCCCGGCTCGGGCGGCGAGGTCGGCGATCCCGCGGTCGACTCACCCGATCTCGCGGGCGTGCACTTTACCGGTTCGACCTGGACATTCCAGGCGATGTGGCAACGGATCGGCGGGAACATCGTGAATTACCGCTCCTACCCGCGCATCGTCGGCGAAACCGGCGGCAAGGACTTCATCTTCGTCCATCCCTCGGCCAACCTCGACTACCTTACCGCCGCCACGCTACGCGGCGCGTTCGAGTATCAGGGGCAGAAGTGTTCGGCCGCTTCACGCATCTTCGTCCCCGAATCGCTCTGGCCGAAATTCAAGGAGCGGCTGCTCGATCAGGTCGCGCAGATCAAGATGGGCGACCCGCTCGACTTCTCGAACTTCTTCAACGCCGTGATCGACAAGGCGGCCTATAAATCGATCAAGGAGTACATCGACCACGCCAAATCGTCGCCCGACGCCGAGATTCTCTGTGGCGGCAAATGCGATGATTCGGTCGGGTATTTTATCGAGCCGACGGTTGTCCTGACGACCGACCCGCGTTTCAAGCTGATCTGCGAGGAGATCTTCGGGCCGGTGCTGACCGTTTTTGTCTATCCCGACAACAAACTCGATGAGACCTTAGTGCAATGCGACACCGCGTCCCCGTACGCGCTGACCGGCGCGGTCTTCGCCGAAGATCGCTACGCGATCATGAAGATCCTGCGCGCGCTGACCAACACCGCCGGCAACTTCTACATCAACGACAAGCCGACCGGCGCCGTGGTCGGCCAGCAGCCGTTCGGCGGCGGCCGCGCCTCGGGCACCAACGACAAGGCCGGGAGCATGGTCAACCTCCTGCGCTGGGTCTCCCCGCGCACGATCAAGGAGACTTTCGTCCCGCCGACAGATTGGCGGTATCCGTTCTTGGGGTAGGAAGAAGGATCATGAGACTGGACGAGACGATAAAGAGACGCTTCTCGGAACTCGCTGAGGCCGGGAAACCTGCCGTGAGACTCATCGATGAGTTCTTCGTTGACAAGGCGATCTTTCACAGATGGGCTACTGCAGTTCTCAGTCTGCTAGCCAGAGCCTGCGGCGAGGAGAGTGTCCACTTTACGAACTTCTCCGAGAAGTACAGAGTCTTCAAAGGCTATGGGGAAGAGGCCAGATCCTGTCTCGGCATATTCGAAGCAGCACGCGAGGACTACGAAGGGGGATATCTCTTTACCGTCCGCAGCCTTGTGAAATCGGAGATACTCACTGGGGACGTTCTGGAACAGGCCGTAGAACTGCTGGGCGCGGGCTACAAAGACCCAGCTTGTGTTCTGGCCGGCGTCGCTCTTGAGAGCTCTCTGAAAGAACTCTGTCTCCGATGTGGCATTCCCGAAGGGAAGATGGATCGCATGAATGTCGACTTGTGCAAGGCTGGAACATACAACATGGCTAAGCAGAAGCAGATCACCGCGTGGACAGACCTCCGAAACAAGGGTGCGCACGGGGAATTCAACGAGTACGATATGAACCAGGTGTCCTCTCTCGTAGAGGGAGTGCAGCAGTTCATCGCCGATTTTCTGTAGGAATCCAGAGCATGGAGCGATGGGCTGGACATCGATCCGAGTTTACAGAGGTCTAGTTTCCATGCCGGTCAGCCATCGGGGGGCATTGATCGCCAACCATGCTCAGGACCAACGGAGGACCCATGCCCGAGTCCATGCAAGATTTCCTCACGGGCGCACTCCACGGGAAGCTGGAGTATGTCGGCCCGCTGGTTGCACTGGAAGAACTGTCCGCCGAGGACGCCATGCGCCGTCCCCACGACGATTTGGCGACGATCTACGAACAGCTCGCCCATATCATCTTCTGGCTGGAAAACTCGCTGGCGCTTTTGCGCGGTGAGAATCCCCCTTACCCGGAGAGCGCATCCGAATCATGGCCGTCGCAGCCGACTCCGGACCAGGCCGCCACAGAGTGGCCGACACTGTTGGAGCGATTCCAGAACGGGCTGAAAGTTGCGGAGGAGATCACGCGTAGCGAAGATGTCGATGCGCTGCTCAAGGCTGACGCAAGACGTACAGTCGGCCAGGAGATCTTCGTCATCGCCCAGCACAACTCGTACCACTTCGGGCAGATCGTCTCGTTGCGGCGCATGATGGGTCTCTGGCCGCCACCGTCGGGCGGGGCCACGTGGTGAGCATCCCTGCGTCGGCACGAGCACACGACACGGGGATGTTGGTTCTTTGACAGTTCCGCCGCATCCTCGGCCCCACTCTCACGTATCAACACCCGTAGGGGCGGGCCTCTCGGAACGGAGTGGCCACCCGAAAGTGGACGGGGTCCGTTGCGGGCGCCCACACGGGGGCGCCCCTGCGCTCCCCCAACAAAAATAAGGGAACTGCCATGAGCCTGACCATCTACCAAGTCGATTCTTTCACGCCTGACCCGTTCAAGGGCAACCCGGCCGGTGTGACCATCATGCCCGCCGCACGGGATGAAGTCTGGATGCAAAACGTGGCGCGGGAGATGAATCTCTCGGAGACCGCCTTTCTCGTGCAGCGTGACGACGGGAGCTACGATCTGCGCTGGTTCACGCCCGCCGTCGAGGTCGAACTCTGCGGCCACGCCACGCTGGCGAGTGCACACATACTGTGGGAGATAGGTTTCTTGCTGCCCAACGAGGAGGCGCGTTTTCACACCAAGAGCGGCCTATTGACCGCACGTCGCGACGGCGACTGGATCGAACTCGACTTTCCCGCCCGGCCCGCACAGCCGGTCGACTGTCCCCCCGGACTCGCCGAAGCGCTGGGCGCGACACTCCTGCATGTCAACAAGACGAGGTATGACTATCTGGTCGAGGTCGAGTCGGAACGGACGGTGCGCCAACTGTCACCGGATTTCGGGCGCCTGAAGGCGCTCGGCGTTCGCGGCGTGATTGTCACCAGCCGCGCGACGATGGCGGGCTATGATTTCGTTTCGCGGTTCTTCGTCCCGGACGCGGGGATCGACGAAGATCCCGTCACCGGTTCGGCGCACTGCTCCCTCGGATCGTACTGGGCCGACGTTCTCGGGAAGACGGAATTCCTCGCCTACCAGGCCTCCGCGCGCGGAGGTACGGTACGGGTCCGTGTTGATGGAGAGCGTATCAAACTGCAGGGCCAAGCGGTAACGGTAATGCGTGCCGAATTGACCGCCGAGTGATCTCTCGCAATCGCGATCCGGATGAGCCGCCGGGTTCTGCTGGGGCGTTCCCGACCCGCGATGCCGGAACGTGCGGCGTCCGATCGCGGACGAGCAGGCGATCAGACGTCAGGAGTCATCGCCTGAGTCCGAGACCCCGGCGTCCCCGCAGCCGTCCTTCCCGGACTCCGACCCCTCGCGCATGCGGGAGGTCCACTTCTTGATGGTGTCGAAGACCTCGGGTGCCGCGTGCAGGAGCGCGCCCAGCCCACCCTCTTTCTTGGCCGGGATCACGGAGACTTTTCCCGGCTCCATCACCAGGAAGACCGCCGGTTCAACCACTGCGCCGCCGCCGCCGCCGCCGCCAAAGCCGGTTCCCTTGTCGGCCTGCGCGCCTTCGCCGCCACCGACGCCGAAACCGACCGAGATGCGCGTGATCGGAATGACGGTGCGGTCACCGACGGTGACCGGATCGCCGACAATAGTCTCCGAACGAGCGATCGTCCGCAACTCGCCGACGATGCCCGACAGCAGTTCACTGATATTGTTAGCCACGACTCCTCCCGTCAGGAAGCCCAAGCACGTTTGAGTTTCCAGAGACCCCGCCACGGGATCGATCCCACGGCTCTCAGTAGATGATAAACCGGTTGCACCGGAATGATCCGTAGAGTGAGGTCCGCTTCCATACGAAACAACCAGCGATTGAAATCAGGTGTGAAAACGATCCCAAGGTGCTGCCACCGGCGCTGCACGATCCCCCTCACGGCCGAGACGTATCCTAGCATCATGCCGGTCCGGGCCGGATCGCCGAGCCCGAAAGCCAGATCGATGCGTCCCTTCTCCAGGCGCCAGGAGCGGGGCAGGCGCCCCGTCAGCCGCACAATGACCAAGAGCATCCGCCGCACGGTGGGGCTGTGGCTCCAGGATGTCGCCAGACGGCGGAAAAGACGAACCCGGGGCCGCGTGGTGGCCGGGCGGGGTTCTTTCCGTGCCTTCGCGACCTTCCGTCGCGGCTTCGAAACGATCCGTCCGGAGCCGATCCGCAGCCCCAGAAATCGGAACACCCAGCGTGTATCGGGGTGCTCGATCGCGATCTCGGCGCCCAGGTAGCGGAGACCGATCCGCCGCTGGGCCTCTCGGATCGTCACCTGAACCCGCACCGGAGCCAGGAGGATGATCACGAGGATCAGCCCAAGACCTATGAGAACGGCAAGAAACACCTCAGACATCCCCGATTCCGGTGGCTCGGCCAACAACAGTGTCAGGCCTGTGGCCAATATAGTGTTTCGGCATCACAGAAGGGGACAACAGGTTACCCCACCACTGGAGAGCGTCCGCGCACTGGCGGCCCGCCCCGGACAACAATCCGTCATTGCCAGCGCCGCCGGAACCGATATTCTTAGGATAGGGGCTGAAACGAAGGCAGGTACAAACCATGAGGCAATTCCTGAGACGCGGTCTGTGGGCCGCAATAGCGTTAACGGCTGTCGGCTTGTCGGCAGGGTGCTCATCCTCACCCAACGGTGGGGACGGTGACGAGACCAAGTACATCCTCTGGGTAACCCTCGAGAGGAATCTCGACCTCGACATCGATGTTCTGGCGATCCAGTACCTGACAGCGGATAATGGTCCGACAGACGGCCAAGTGATTGTCGAGGGTCAGGTGGTGTCGAGCTTCGACTCCGAAGGGAAGGCGACGATCATCCGCCAGCCTCCCCAGACCCCGAGTTGGGATCCGGGCGACCTGATTCACATTCTCGCCCTCGACTCGACCGGGACCGTCGTGCACGCCGATTCGGTCGTCATGCCGGGCCTGTTTCACATCGTGAATGTGTACCCGTTCAACGAACCCTGGCGCGCCGGGCAGCAGAACCCCCGTTTCGAATGGGAGATGTCACTCCGTGCGGTGAGCTATGTCCTCTCCGTTCAGGCCCGAAATCGTCACGAGGCGCTCGGCTATGCAGAGTATCACGAGACGCAGACCGGTCTGACGGCGACCCTGACGCCGGAAGTCTTCTACGACGCGTACGACAACTTGATCGACGACTACTATGACATTCACGTCATCGCCTACAATCCCAACTTCATCCCGCGGAACAATTCGCCGTACGGTCTGCCGGAATTCCCGCGGGAGCAGATCCCCGCTCCGATTGTCAGTGAGAAGGTCGAAGGCGGAATATCGGCGCTCCTCGTGTCAGAGCATGTAACGATCGAGGTCGCGCAATAACGCCACGGATAACCGTTCCCGCGAAACACCGCCCGTCCACGGCGCGGTGTCGTCGCGTGCTTTTTTCCATGGCCGTTCGAATTATGTCTTGACATCTTTCGTGCAGGACGGCAGATAGTATTTCAAGATGCCTAAGCCGGGCTGAACCGGTCCGTATGCAAAGGGCATCGACCGCTGACTTACAGCGCGAGTAAAGAGCTGTATCAGGACTATTCCGAGAGGGGGGCACTCGGTCTTCTGAGACCGGGAGCCGGCAGCAGAGAATGACGGGTTTACACGTACGTCGAGGAGGTCAGCCGGGCACCTGCGGGTGCGTCGGCGTTTCCTCTGATTGATTTGCCCCGTTTCGGGGCTTTTTTTTGCCCGCGCGAGACTGCCGGGCCACCATACCCCAAACCGTCCCCTCGTGCAGTGACGCGAGGGGCTTTGCCACGGGAGGATCCCTTGAACAAGAACCAGATCTACGACCGCGTCCTCAAGGCGCTGTGGCAGTGGGCCGCCGAGACCGATCACCAGTTCCGGCCCACCCCGCGCATCGTGACCGCCACCGGCGCCTGTGAGAACGTGGACACGCTCTGGGCAATTGACTCGGACAATGTGCCGGGGCACTTCTTCTTCGCTCAGACCGGGCAACTCTATCTGGAGATGGCTTTGGCCGAAGTGCCGCGCGTCTTCACGGTCGGGTCGTCCGGACGGGCCGAGGCCGAGATCGACAGCCGCCACCTGCGGGAATTCACCCTGCTGGAGGTCGAAGGGCGGGGCGGTTTCAATGACCTCGTCGCCACCATCCGCTCCCTCTTCAGCGCCATCGATCAGGTCTCGGCCGAGTGGGGAGCGGCGCCAATCGCGTCGCGGATGCAACTGCTGACCTATTCCGAGGCGCTCGAAGCGCTCGGTTGGGATTCCCAGCGGTGGGGGGATGACATGTCCCACGCTGAGGAAACCGCTCTGTGTGCCGATGGACCGGTCCTGCTGACGCACCACCCCGACCCGCAGCCCGTTTTCGGCCCCGCGCCGGCCCTGGAGAAGTTCTTCAACATGAAACCGACCCCGACGCACAACGGCGACCGGCCCACCGTGCAGTCGTGCGATCTGCTCCTGCCGCTGTCGGGTGAATCACTCGGCGGGGCGGTGCGTATCCATCAGAGCGATATCCTGCGGGAGCGGCTCCAGCGCTCGCAGATGTTCGCGACGCTGCAACGCAGGGGATTGGGGATGGCTCAATTCGCCGACTACTTCGGTCACATGGACCGCTGCGGCGAGCGGATCGGTGAGCACTACGGGTTCGGCGTGGGTCTTGACCGGGTGGTGCAGTACCTCATGGGCGCAACCGACATCCGGCGCTCGGCCGGCTTCCTCGTCAATATGGGCGACGATGCCGTACCCGATTTTCTCTCCGGCAACGGTCATAAACCCGCTCTGGCCGAGGCCGTGCTTCAGGAAGCATAGATCCCATTGCGAAACCGGGGCCACAGTCCCGGTGGGGGGGTGTCCGGGAGGCGGCGGCGCAAACCGCCGCCTCCGTTCTTTCTGCTGCCTTGAAGACCCAACATCGGAATGTGAATGGACGTCGGCGGAGCACGGACTCAGCGGGCCAAAATGCGAAAGGGGGGATTCGAACCCCCAAGGGTTACCCCATCCCGCTCGTGAACGGGACGCGTGCCGCGCACTGCCAAACACCCGTTCCTGAGATTCAAATGCGAAAGGGGGGATTCGAACCCCCAA
>DATKYL010000424.1:0-2087 GCA_035528515.1 Acidobacteriota bacterium
TCGATCTTCCGCCGCGATGACTGTCCCTGTTTTGTTGGAGTTCTGAGGACGTCCCGGTTTTGGGGGTCCTTGCTGTAGTGCGCCGTTATGAGGACAATAAATGCGAATAATTGCATATGAAAGCAAGCGGTGTATTGCTATTATGCATTATAATGAGTGCCCTATGTACCAATAACTGCACTGGAGAGTAAATCATGCGATCGAACGACTTCTTTGAAATGCACCCGGTCTTCACGCACGGAGAGTATGTCTCCGCGCATACGGCATCAGGGCGCAGCAAGCACACCAGCAACAGTCTGCTCCGCCAGCATCTTGCGACCGGCCGACTGCTCAGGGTCCGACGGGGAGTCTACGCCGTCGTCCCCCGGGCCGGCGATCCAACCACCGCTCCGGTCGATCCGTATCAGGTAGCGACCAAGCTCGCCGACGACGCGGTGGTCTCCTACCACGGCGCGTTGCAGTTTCACGGCAAGGCCTACTCGGTTTCACGGCGCTTCCACTACGTCACGCGTCTGCGGGCCCGGCCATTCTCGTTCCGGGGGTCGGAGTTCGTTCCGGTGCTTGCGTCCCAGGTGTTTCGTGATCTGCCCGATCTCGGCGGCGGTATCCTCGAGCAGCCGCACGCCGGCGGCATGGTGCGGGTGGCCACGCTCGAACGCACCTTGGTCGACGCCTTCGATGCCCCGGACAAGGTCGGAAGCTGGGAGGAGATCTGGCGCTCCCTCGAGATGGTGGAATTCTTCGACCTCGACGCCGTGGTCGAGTACGTGCGCAAACTGGGCTCGGCCATTGCCTGCGCACGCGTCGGTTTTTTCCTGGAGCAGCACCGGGAGGAGTTGATGGTCGAGGGTACGCACCTTGCACGCCTCAGGGAAATGGCGCCCAGGGAACCGCGCTACTTCGACCCGAAGCGCGGCTCGGGAAAGCTCGTGTCTGCATGGAATTTACTGGTACCGGAGCAATTGCTCACGCGAGCGTGGGAAGAGGTGGTCTGATGCTGACCCGGACGGACCTGTTTCGCGAGGCAGCCGCGACGGGGTTCCAGGCAGAGCCTTTGGAAAAGGTCATCCGCCTTCTCGGGCTGCTGGATGCGCTCCGGAGCCACCCGTTCCTGAAGACGCGCATCGCGCTGAAGGGCGGCACCGCGCTCAACCTTTTCGCATCCGATGTTCCGCGCCTCTCCGTCGACATCGACCTCAACTATCTCGGCGCAGCGAAGAGGGAGACAATGCAGGCCGACCGACCGAAGGTGGAGCAGGCGGTGCAGGCCGTGTGCGGGCGTCTCGGCATCGGGATCAAGCGCTCGCCCGTTCACCACGCCGGCGGAAAATGGCGCTTGTCTTACATCGCGGTTTCCGGGCGGACGGGCATGCTCGAGCTTGATGTCAATTTCATGTTCCGAACGCCGTTGTGGCCTCCGGCGAAGGGCGACTCGCATCCGATCGGCTCCTATCGTGCGACGCAGGTACCCATGCTCGATGTTCACGAACTTGCGGCAGGGAAGATGGCCGCTTTGCTCGCCCGCTCGGCGGGCCGCGACCTCTTCGACGTGCGGGAGATCCTCTCCCGGAAAGACCTCGACGTGACGAAGCTGCGCCTCGGGTTCGTCGTTTACGGCGGCATCAACCGCAAGGACTGGCGCGGGGTCTCCGTTGATGACATCCAGGCCGACCCACGGGAGATCGACCGCACGCTGTTGTCGCTGCTCCGCGCTGATCTGGTCCCGCCCAAGGCGCAGATCGCCCGATGGACACGCCTGCTCGTCGATGATTGCCGAGACCACGTTTCGGCAATGTTGCCCCTTGCCCCGAATGAGCGGGAGTTCATCGGGCGTCTCAACGAGAAGGGCGATATCGTTTCCGATTTACTTACCGGCGACAAGGCGATGCAGACTACGTTACGCGATCACCCCGGTCTGAAGTGGAAGGCGCAAAACGTCAAGCAGCACTTCGGGATCGCCTCCGACGAGGAAGAGTAGGGGCGCCCGCCGCCCGGCGTGACCCCGGGCCTGGCCGACGCCGACGCCACCAAGTACTACTACTAACCCCAAAACCGGGACGTCCTCAGAACTCCCCCTGAAGTGGGAC
>DATKYL010000425.1:0-3510 GCA_035528515.1 Acidobacteriota bacterium
CAAAGCGGGTGACGGTATCCGGATGGGCCGCGCGCTGGAAGCGGCGATTGCATCGTCGAGCGGCAAGAAACTGCCGCTGAATGTCGACGGCGCGATTGCGGCGGTGCTCGTTGATTTGAACATTCCCGCCGCGCTGGCGAATGCGTTTTTCATGATCGCGCGGCTTCCCGGACTGGTGACACAGGCCCACGAAGAACAGACCCGCCAGCGGCCGATGCGCAAGATCGATCCGACGGCGGCATCATATGACGGGCCGCCGCTGCGGCATCTCGAATAATCGGACTCTGATCGCATAGACGAGGACCTACAAGATGAAAGACGAAATCCTCTCGATTTTTCCGGAGATCAATGAAATCAAGGACACCAAGCTGCGCGAGAAGGTGGTCGCGACCTGGGTGTCGGCGATGAACCGCAGCGACCTGACGCTCGACGATTTGCGCGGGATGCCGTTCACGCTTTTGGTCTCCGAAGTCAATGTGACTTTCGTGGAACATGTACGCACCGTCTGCCGGATGTGCATCGCCTGCTGGGACGTGCTCCACGACGCCTACAGCGAACGTTTGAAAGTCGACCGCGACCTCTTGATCACCTCGGCGATGCTGGCCGATGTCGGCAAGGTCCACGAGATCACCAAGAAGGACGGCAAGTTTGTCAAGAGTGAGCCCGGCAAGCTGCTGCGTCATCCATTCTCCGGCGTCGGTCTTGCCTGGGAGCAGGGATTGCCGGAAGAAGTCCTGCATGTGATCGGGACACACTCGAAAGAGGCGGCCGGCGGGAGACGTTCGCCGGAAGGAATCATCTTCCACCACGCCGACTTCATCGATTTCGAACTCGTCGGCGGCTGAGCCGCGTCGGTTCGCCTGACGCAAACACTGTGCTGCACTTGGTCGGATCGGGAGAGCGTTATGGGCCAGACGGTCGTTGAGAAGATTGCCACCGCGCACGCGGTTGGGTTGGAACCGGGCCAGAAAGCGTATTCCGGGGATTTCATACGGATCAGGCCCGCGCATGTGATGACCCACGACAACTCATCGGCGGTCATGGGCAAGTTTAAGTCGATCGGCGCAACCAAAGTCGCCGATCCGCGCCAGCCGGTGTTCGCGATCGATCACGATATCCAGAACAAGTCGGAAGCCAATCTGGCGAAGTACGGCAAGATCGCCGCGTTCGCATCCGAGCACGGGATCGATTTCTACCCGGCGGGGACCGGGATCTCACATCAGGTGATGATCGAGGAGGGGTACGCGGCACCGGGACGGCTGGTGGTCGGCAGCGACTCACACTCGAACATCTACGGTGCGGTGGCGGCGCTCGGCACCCCGATTGTCCGTACCGACGCCGCGTCGATCTGGGCGGTGGGCACGACCTGGTGGCAGGTCCGGCCGGTGGCGCGGGTGACGTTGACCGGGCAACCCCAACCGGGTGTGGTCGGCAAGGATATCATCATCGCGCTGTGCGGCCTGTTCAACAACGATGAGGTGCTGAACGCGGCGGTTGAGTTTGCCGGCGACGGGGTCGCATCGCTGCCGATGGATCAGCGGATGAGCATCGCCAACATGACGACCGAGTGGGGGGCGCTGGCGGGAGTGTTCCCGTTCGACACAGTTCTGCGTGACTTTCTATACGGCCGCGCCGATTACCTGGCGGCGAAAGCAAAGGGAACGCCGCGCGTGACGCGCGAACTGGTCGACCAGTGGTACGCCAACCGTCTCGAGGCCGATGCCAACGCCCACTACGACGTTGATCTCTCGCTCGATTTATCGACGGTGACCCCGCATGTTTCCGGCCCGAATCACGTCAAGGTCATGCATGCGTTGCCGGAGATTGAAAAGCAGCGGGTCAAGATCGACAAGGCGTACCTGTTGAGCTGCGTCAATGCGCGTCTCGATGATTTCGCCGAAGCGGCGAGAGTACTCACGGGAAAGAAGGTCGCCGGACACGTAAAGATGTATGTCGCGGCGGCGTCGACCAATGTGCAGCGGGAGGCCGAGGGGCTCGGGTACTGGAGGACGCTGATCGATGCCGGTGCGATTATGCTCCCGGCGGGGTGCGGGCCGTGTATTGGTCTTGGCCAAGGTACGCTCCAAGCGGGTGAAGTCGGGATCAGCGCAACGAATCGGAATTTCAAGGGACGGATGGGTCATCGCGACGCGCAGGTTTATCTCGCCAGCCCAGCGGTGGTCGCCGCGTCGGCGGCGGCGGGGTATATCGCCGCACCGACGCAATACGCAAGCGTGAAGGCGCGGACCGGGATCACGGTTCACGGTAAGGCCGAGCGTCCGACAGCGGCGACGAAGATTGTCGAAGGGTTCCCGGCGCAGGTTGAGGGACGCGTGCTCTGGCTGCCGATCGACAATCTCAATACCGATGGAATCTACGGCGGCGATCTGACTTACAAGGACAACCTAACGCACGAGGAGATGGCGGCCGGTTGCATGCTCAATTACGATCCGGAGTTTCAGACAATCGCGCAGCAGGGCGATGTGATCGTCTCCGGGCGCAACTTCGGCACCGGTTCATCGCGCGAGCAGGCCGCGACCGCGCTCGATTACCGTGGGATCCGTTGTGTGATCGCCGCGTCGTTCTCCGAGACCTACAAGCGCAATGCTTTCAATAACGGCTTCGTTGTTTTCGAATGTCCCGAGCTGGTCGACTATCTCGGCGAGAAATTCGGCGACGCCACTGCCAAGACGGTGGTCGGTCCCGATATCGCCGTCGACTACCAGAAGTCGGTGATTACCACCGACGGCAAGAGCTTCCCCTTCCCGCCTTTGAGCACGGTCGCACAGGAGTTGGTGGTGGCCGGCGGGGCGGAGAATATGGTGCGGGGGGAATTGGGATAGCGGACAGTCGGACAAAGTCTCTGAAGCGATCCTCAAGCGACAGCGGTGTGGCACTGACCTCGGTCAGTGCGTGACGCACTGACGAACGTCAGTGGCACACACATGTGGCTGTACGCCCCAGACGGATTCGGGGCACCCGGCGTGAGGTTGAGATCGTCGTCAAACGAGGATCAGCCGTTGCCGCTGAGTCCCGTGATGTGCTTACGGCATCAAAGCAGACATGAATCTGCTGTGCATCTCGTACAACCCCTCACGGGCATGGATCGCAAAACTCCACTCCCGGATCACCGCCGCGAAACGCGACATTCACGAAATGCACCACATCGAGAACATTGGTGAAACCCGAGCAGTCGACATCAGTCCGTGCGACAGGGCATTGGGCCAGAGGATCGGGTTCCGGAGCAACATTCCGGAAAGCTACGTCAACCGCGGCAACCACATCCAATACGTTTGTGACGCTGTCGCACTGCGGATCGCCATGACAGGCGCAGGAGCACAAGCCCGCTGGGCAGAGCCCTTCATCATTGCAGCCATCGCACTCCGGATCGGGGAAGACCCGAAACACATCGTGGGGATTCACCTTTGCCCATTCCCGCGTGCCATTCTGGTCCAAATCGGCATCGCGCCATGTAGTAGTTCCGCCATAGATCGCGAAATCCCAGCTACA